>NZ_JAYUPK010000175.1:0-10892 GCF_043760115.1 Flavobacterium sp. | reverse complement strand
AATTATCAGTTGCAGTTGGCGCAGTTACAGTTGCCGAACATTGACCAGTTACAGTTGCAAGTGAAGCAACAGTTGCTACTGGCGCAGTTGTATCATTTACAATAACTTGTTGTGTTTGTGTAGAAGCATTTCCTCTAGCATCAGCATACGTCCAAGTAATATTGAAAGTTCCTTGAGTAGAATAAGTCAAAGGTGAAGCAGTAGTTCCAGTAATAGTTCCAGAGCAATTGTCTAAAGCCGTTGGAGCAGTTACAGTTGCCGAACATTGACCAGTTACTGTTGCTAAATTTGTAACATTTGCTACTGGCGCAGTTGTATCGTTTATAACTATTTGTTGATTTTGTGTAGATGTTAATCCATTTCCATCATTATATGTCCAAGTTACAGAAAAAGTTCCTTGTGAAGAATACGTTAATGGACTTGCTGTTGTTCCAGTAATTTGACCATAACAATTACTTGTAGCTGTTGGAGCAACTAATGTTGCTGAACATTGAGCAGTAATACTTGGTAAATTGGTAATATTAGCAACTGGTGCTGTACAACTTGAATTTATAGTAAAAGTTTGTGCTGCTGTTGAACTTGAATTACAAGTGCTAAAAACTGTTACAGTTGCAGTTCCAGAAGTAGCAACATCTAATGCAGTTATTGATGCAGTAAGTTGAGTTGCATTTACAAAAGTTGTAGTTCTATTAGTTCCATTCCATCTTACAGTTGCATCACCACTAACAAAATTAGATCCATTAACTGTTAAAGTAAAAGCTGTACTTCCAGATAGTTTGTTTGTTGGTGTGATTGTGCTTACTATTGGATTTGGTGTTACCGTAACAATTACTTCATTTCTATTACTTTTAATGGGCTGTAGTTTCCAGTTAAAAAATTGGAAGAAAGTTCCAACACCGCTATTACCTGTAATTGAAATTGGACCACTTGTAATAGGATAAGTTATTCCAGTTGTTGCACAAGTTAAACTTGTGTTAGAAATTTGTCTAGATACTAATCTTAAACCTGTTCCAACAGGAACAAAGAAATCTAAATTAATATCTTGACTTCCCAAAGCTGTTAATCTTACTATTCTTGCTTCTAAAACTGTACCTGAACTATTTGATAATTCAACATAAATTTGTCCAATTGCAGATGCATTTATTAAAACTGATTTTAATTTAGTTGGAGTAGTACAATTAAATATTAAATATCTATTTGCTACACTTGCATTAGCTGTAACTGTTCCTGTTGCTACCGTTGGTCCAACATTAGCTGGAGTAACTTCACTTTCTACCCAATAAGAAGTTGTAGTAGTTAAAGCTGGAGTTGTATAAGCTGCAGTTGAAGCTAATACAGAAGTTGATGTAGCAGAATTATACCATTTAATAGTTCCGCTTCCTGTTGCTGATAATGCAGCTGTTTGTCCGACACATATAGTTGCGTCTGAAGCAACTGGTGTTGATGTAGAAGGAATCATTGTAACGTTTAAAATTGTTGCTGCGCCATTAGTTATTGTTGCAGATATTGTTTGAGTTGCATAACCAGCAGCTTCAAATATTACATTATATGTACCAGCAATTTGTACTTTATGATAATCACCATTTGATGGAGAAGTTTCTACATAACCACCAAATCCATCAGATGTACCGTTTACATAAACTTTAGCGTGAATAGGAAAACCAGCTTGATCAGTTACAATACCTTGTATTCCATAACTAGCTTCCTTAACATAATTTAGTAAAGCTTGTCTATTTCTAACCCAATGAAAAGGTAAATTTGCAGCAGCAGGAAATTTTACTGCAGATATTTCTACAGTAACTTCTTTATTATGATTAAAATAAGTATTAAAATCTTGTCTTCCACCTTTTACAGTATACCAAATTGCGCCATTTGTAGTTCCAATATATTGACCAGTACCATAAACATCATCCATATAATTTAAATTTCCATCAGCAATTTGACATGCTTCAGCATAAACCCTAGAAACATATCTAAAATAGGCATCTTGTGGATGAATACTTACGGCAGATGTACCTAATGCTCCGTTTGATGTATCCCAAGGAAAATTTACAACTTCTGCACCACCATGATAGTTAGCAGATAATACAAAATTTCTAGTTTGTTCAAAGTTTAAAAATGCAGTTGTTTCTGTTTGGAAAGCTAATACATCAGGATGAATTCCTCCAATAAAGTCTGGATAATTTCTATTCATATCAACTCCAGCAGCATTACCTCTAGTTGCTGTATTTCCAACTGAGTTCATCGTGTCATTTCCTGTAGTTTTATATGATCCATCAGGATTTGCAAGTGGACAAATAAATAATTCTGTTCCGTTTACAACATTTGTAATTTCAGTATCTGTTCCATAATTAGTTAACAATTCATCAATAAAATGTAGCATTGTTGGATAACCAGTAATTTCATCACCATGCATTGAAGAAGAATAGAAAAATTCTGGTTCTGTTTCATCTGCAGTTGCATTGTCAGATATTTTTAAAACATATAACGTTCTTCCATTTGGAGTAGAACCAATGGTTTGAAGTGTACATATACTTGGATAAGTTGTAGCCCAAAATTGCATCTTTGCAACATATTCAGAATATTTAGGATAAGCATCCCAAGTAGTATCCCAAGCTGCAGTGGCTTTATTAGAGTTTGTATAAAATTCTAACGGAACTTCATTATCTTCAGCCAGCACTTCGTATTGAATGCCATAAGTAAGAAATCTTTTAAACTGATCGTTGTTTGCATAAGCTTCAACTTCTAAAAGTTGTTCGTCTACATGCTTGTGACTTATTGACAAAAACTCGTTTAATTCTAAAAATTGCGCTTTACTTGTCGCTTTAAAGTGCAGAATTACTTCTCCTTTTTCTCGTAAATAACGATTTGCTTTTTCTAATGAACCACCTTTTTGAGCAAACAAAGTGCTTGTAAATAAGACGGTTAGGATCAAAATAAAAGTAAATTTTTTCATATTTGTTTGGATTTTAAAGTACAAATCTAAATAATATGAAAACATATACAAAATTAATTATCGATTAAAAGCTTAAAAAATCGATTAAAAGCATAAAAAATATTATATTTTAAACTAAATCTTACATTTAATTAAATTTTTACCATTTTGTAGAATTTATTTAAATGTATTGTATTCAATTCAAGTTTAAATTACAATTGCATTTATTTAAAATTTATTCAATACTCAAATATTCGTTAGCTTTTCTTTTATACTTATAAATAATGAAATTGTATTTCTCATAATTTGATATTTTACATATTGATTTTATTGGGTCTTATTTCAGATCGATACTCTAATTTAATATCTGAATTAAAATATCCGATTTCATAATGAGTAAACCCACATAGGCTTGATTCAAATTCTACAACACTAATTATTTCATCTTTTTTAAATTCTTTACTGTTTAATAATTGCTTGCACACTTCAGCCAACTTTTTTTGGGTTTTTGTTGGATTACCTTTTTCTAAATCAAGAATCATTATTTTATAAAATTCATCTTTTTTTATTGTTTTGATAAGGCTATAATTGATGAGATCATATTTTACAATTTGATCATCGATGCCTTCATCAATAGTTTTGAAATTTATTTCCTTTTGACATCCAATTAAAATAATTGGAATTAATAATAAGATCAATTTTTTCATCTTTTTTTAATTTTTCGTTTAACATCCACCACGTTCAAAATTTGAACTACATTTTTTATATTAATTGTTTTGTCTTCATAGAAATCATTCAGCGAATGCAATACAAGCTCTTCAGTAACTACATTATGACAGGTAATTATTCTCAGAAGTAGGAGAATTTCAACAGTTTTATGTACTATGACAAAATTCAATTTGTTGATATGCAGTCTTTCTAAGTAAATAGTAAATGAATTTTCGATAAGAAAAATAAAGATACTATCGCTGAGTTAAATCACCATTAGCACAGTAAATTTTTGGTTCTGAATATTTTATTTTTGAAGCCAAATCGTATTCAAATTTGTGTTCAATTAGTAAAGACTTGATTTTTTTAAACATAAAAAATGGATTAAAAAAACTTCTAATCCATTGTAAAAACTAGCATAAACTAATTTTTATTTTGTAGCGAGACCGAGATTTGAACTCGGGACCTCAGGGTTATGAATCCTGCGCTCTAACCAACTGAGCTATCTCGCCTTTTAAGTTCTCAATTTTCATTGAGCGTGCAAATATAAGCCAATTAAAACATTGAGCAAATAATAATTTGAAAAAAATAATTTTTTCTTTTCGTGTATTTATAAATAAAAATTATATATTTCAGAAAAATTTAGATTATGTCTACAAAACTGCGTTACGAAATAGAGTTTCCCATTAATTCTTCGCCACAACTCTTGTATCAATACATATCTACTCCTTCAGGTTTGCAAGAGTGGTTTGCCGATAACGTAAACTCTAGAGGAGAATATTTTACATTTGAATGGAATGATTCTGAAGAAAATGCACGTTTAATTTCTAAAAAATCTGGAGAAAAAGTAAAATTTAGATGGCTTGATGAGAATAATAAAGATACAGACTACTATTTTGAATTAAGAATACTTGAAGACGAAATAACTAAAGATGTTTCTTTAATGGTAATTGACTACGCATTTGAAGACGAAATTGAAGAATCATCACAATTGTGGGAAAATCAAGTTTCCGATTTAAAACACGTACTAGGTTCTGCATAAAAATTCTTATTTTAAACTTATATTTGTCTCGACCTAAAATCGAGACTTTTTTTATGATTAATTACAACGGAGAAATCCTAAATTCCGAAACTACATTATCCAATTCCAATCGTGCTTTTCTTTATGGCGATGGTATATTTGAAACTTTAAAAATTGTAAATGATAAAATTCTATTTCTAGAAGATCATTATTTTAGATTAATGGCTTCCATGCGAATTGTACGAATGCAAATTCCTGCAACATTTACTATGGAGTTTCTAGAAAATGAAATTTTAATCTTAGTAAATCAACTAAAAATTCAAGAATCGGCAAGAATTAGATTTACAGTTTTTAGAAACGATGGTGGTTTTTATTTGCCAAAAACTAGATCAGTTTCATACATAATTCAAGCTTCTCCATTAGAAAATAAAGAATATCAATTTTCTAATTCTAATTATGAAGTTGATTTATACAAAGATTTTTTTATTTCTAAACAGTTACTATCTACTATAAAAACTACCAATAAAATGATACATATTACAGGTAGCATTTTTGCAGATGAAAATGGTTTTCAAAATTGTTTACTGCTAAATAATGAAAAAAGTATAGTTGAAGCTTTAAACGGAAACTTGTTTATGTTGCTTCAAAATAAGTTGATAACTCCACCAATATCTGAAGGTTGTTTAAACGGAATTATTAGAAAACAAATTATTCAAATTGCTAAAAAAATAGAAAATCTTGAAGTTATCGAAGAAATAATTTCACCTTTCGATTTACAAAAAGCCGATGAATTGTTTATTACAAATGTAATTTCTGGAATTCAATCTATAACAAAGTATAGGAAGAAAGAATATGGAAATAATCTTGCTAAAGGGTTGTTGGGAAAATTAAATGAATTAATTTCCTAATTTAAAACAGGATTCTCAGGCGCATTTGACCAAATTAAGTAATCGCCACCCAATTCCATAATTTTATCTTTCCAAAATCTTGAAGATTGCTTTTTTAAAATTTCAGCTTCATAATTATTAGAAGTAATAATCCAAGAATTGGCAAGTAATTCTGTTTCCAATTGATTGGAAGACCAACCAGTATAACCTAAAAAGAATCTAATATTTTCTTTGGTAATTTTACCTTCGTTTATTAATGTTTTGGTCAATTCAAAATCTCCACCCCAAAAAATTCCATTAGAAATTTCAATACTGTTAGAAATTAATTCAGGTATGGTATGAATAAAATAAAGATTATCTTGTTCAACTGGTCCGCCATTATAAATTTTAAACTCAGCTTCAATTTCTGGCAACAAATCGTTTATAGAATATTCTAAAGGTTTGTTTAAAATAAAACCAACAGAACCTTCCTCTGTATGATCTGCCAATAAAATAACCGATCTGTTAAAAGATAAATCACCAATTATTGATGGTTCAGCTAAAAGCAGTTGTCCTTTTTGTAGTTTTTCTGTAGTCATTTAGCTCCTTTTTTTAATAAAATTACAATAAATTATGGTAAATCCAAATTAATTGTAAAAAAAATCACGCCATTGGCGTGATTTAATTTATATCAAAATGTAAATCTAATTAGTTTACAGAACCTTCTAATTCTGCACCAGCTTTAAATTTCACTACATTTTTAGCAGCAATTTTAATAGTTTTTCCTGTTTGAGGGTTTCTACCATCTCTTGCAGCTCTGTTAGATACTGACCAAGATCCAAAACCTACTAAAGAAACTCTACCACCTTTTTTCAAAGTTGATCCTACGTTTCCTAAAAATGATTCTAAAGCTAATTTTGCAGCCGCTTTTGTAATTCCTGCATCAGCAGCAATAGCATCGATTAATTCTGATTTGTTCATAATAATAGTTATTAATTGTTGGTTAAACGTTATTTTTATTAAAAACAAATTTAGTAGAAAATACACACTACGCAAGCGTTGAGGAGTTTTTTTATCATATTTGTTGATAAGTAGAAGTATTTGTTAATAAAAACGTGCGTTTCGTCGAAGATTAACTACTTTTTTTCAATGATTACTTGACTTTACAACGCTTTTGCATCAATAGAAAGTGTAATTCCGTTTAACAATTCCGATGTATTCATTCGCTTTTTTGCTGGAAATTGTAAATTTATAACTTCTATAAATCCATTTGCAACAGCAATTTTTAATATTTTTTTAGTAGTTATTACAGTTCCAATAATTTCTAAATGTTCTTCCTTATTATATATAGCTTCATAAATCTTAACATTCCACTGCTCATTTCCATCTTTTATTGTACACCAAGAACTTGGATATGGCGAAAGTCCACGAACTAAATTATGAATTTCTTCACCTGTTTTAGAAAAATCAATTTTGCAATTTTCTTTATCTAATTTGTAAGCTGTTTTTATTTCGTTTGTGTCTTTTTGAATTGTTGTTACAGCTTTTTCATTTGCTATTAATGATAAAGTTTCAGTAACAGTTTCGCTACCCAATACCATTAATCTATCGTGTAATTCACCAGCATTTTCATTTTCAGATATTGAAATTTCTTTACTTATAATCATTGCGCCAGTATCAATTTTATCATCAATAAAGAAAGTGGTTACTCCGGTTTTGGTTTCTCCATTTATAATTGCCCAGTTTATTG
Organism: Flavobacterium sp.; assembly: GCF_043760115.1. Classification (GTDB taxonomy): domain Bacteria; phylum Bacteroidota; class Bacteroidia; order Flavobacteriales; family Flavobacteriaceae; genus Flavobacterium. Next base: position 3,612 of record NZ_JAYUPK010000175.1, on the reverse strand, counting down.
GCGCAGCACCACGATAATTTGGCAACAACGATGCGTGTAAATTAAAAGTCCCCAAACTTGGCATTTTCCATACTACTTCTGGCAACATTCTAAAAGCAACTACAACTTGTAAATTGGCATTTAAACTTTTTAATTCGGCCAAAAAACTTTCGTCTTTTAAGCTTGTTGGTTGTAATAATTTTAAATCATTGGCAACTGCATATTCTTTTACAGCAGAATATTTAATTTTTTGACCGCGACCAGCAGGTTTGTCGGCAGCAGTTATAACACCAACAACTTCATAATTATTTTTTATAATGGTGTCCAAAATGCCTACAGCAAATTCTGGTGTTCCCATAAAAACTATTCTTAATTTTTTCATATTGTTTTTGATGCTAAAGTAATCTCTATTTTAAACTATTTTTAATCGAATATAAATTATTAGAATTAATTACTATTGCATCATTTTCTAATAAATTTTGAAGTACAAAGATAACATCGTCTTTAGTATGTTTTGATAATTTTTGAATATCTCTCGAATTTAAATCTTGAATTTTTAATAAACCTAGAATTTTATCAGATACTAAATCGAAATTGGTTTTAGTTTTATTTTTAGAAATACAAAAAGAACAAACGCCACACTCAGTTGAAATTGTCTCTCCAAAATAACTTAAAAGTAATTTATTTTTGCATTTTTTTTCTTCCTTAATATAATGTAATACTGCTTGAAGTTGCTCTGTCTTTAATTTATTTTGAGCTTCTAAATATTTAGAAACTCTGTTTATGGTTTTGTCATCTTCTCTAACTTCGTTAAAGGTTAACGTTGCATCATTGTTTTTAGCATTTAATTCTATAATATTTTTTTCGTGAAGTTTATGAAGAATTGCTAGAACCTTCTTTTCTTCGGTATTAGATTTCTTGGCAATTAAGGTAACATTAATAACGGTTTGCGATTCATAAACACCTGGATTTGTTCGTAAAATAGTTAGAATTACTTCTTCATCTTGCTCGTTTAAACTCATATATCGAATAACTTCTTTAGACGGAATTATAAACTGCAAGGTTATTTTTTCTGAAAACTCTTGCGATAAACTAATAATTCCTTGTCTGTCTAGAAATTGCAATGTATTATAAACTTTCAATACAGAGAACGAATATTTTGTGCAAAAATGATTGATGTTGAAACTAAATTTTTCGTCAATTCCTTCGCCATAGGCAATTTGAAAATAATTGCAGAGTTTAAGAAATACTAAATTTAAAAAAGCTTTATCAGATAAAACAGAAAGAAATTGACTTTCTGCATGAATAATATCAGATGGATTTGTAAGTAAAATTGCAAATGCTTTTTCGCCATTTCTTCCTGCACGTCCAGCTTCTTGATAGTAATTTTCTAGATTTGGAGGAATATGCAAATGAATTACAGTTTTAACAGTAGGTTTGTCAATTCCCATTCCAAATGCATTTGTGGCAACCATAATTTGTACTTTGTCATTCATCCAAAGGTTCATATGATTTTCTTTATCTTTTAAAGATAATCCACCGTGATAATAGGTTGCAGAAAATCCTAAACTTTCTAAATGTCGAGAAATATCGGTGCACGCTTTTCTATTGGTTACATATATTATGGAAGATTGTGGGTTTTTAGTTAAAATTTGTTGCATCAAATGCAATTTATCTTCGGTTGTAAAAACCATATAAGCCAAATTTTCTCTAGCAAAAGATTTAGTAAAAACTACAGGATTATCTAGCTTTAGTTGAGCAATTACATCTTCTTTTACACGATGCGTTGCCGAAGCAGTCAGTGCCAAAAATGGAACTTTATTGAAATGATTTTTTAGTAAAGAAATTTTTAAATAGCTTGGTCTAAAATCGTGTCCCCATTGCGAGACACAATGCGCTTCGTCAATTGCAATTAAATTTATAGGAAGGTTTTTTATTCTTTCTAGAATCCAGTCGTTTTGCAATCGTTCTGGCGATAGATACAAAAATTTATAATTTCCGAATTCGCAATTGTCAAGTAAATCTATAATTTCTTCTTGTCTAATGCCTCCAGTTAATGCAATTGCTTTTATACCTAGATTTTGTAAATTAGTTACTTGATCTTTCATTAAGGCAACCAAAGGCGAAATTACCAGACAAATTCCGTCCATAATTAATGCTGGAACTTGAAATGTAATTGATTTTCCACCACCAGTTGGCAGTAATGCAAATGTGTCTTGACCTTTTAAAACCGATGCAATTATTTCTTCTTGCAAGTCTCTAAACGCATCGTGTTTCCAGTATTTTTGAAGAATTTCTAGTGGAGTCAAGATTTAAAGTTGTTTTTAAAGTTTAAGTTGTTTAAATATTTAAAATTGTTTAAATGTTTAAAAGTTTAAAAATGTTTAAAAATGTTTAAAAATGTTTAAAAGTTTAAATTACAATCAAACATAACAAATATAATACATAATGTAGGATTTAATAAATTTTGAAACTATTTATTGAAGTAATTTTCTAAAATTATCAAAGTCAAAAGTTACTTCATTACTAAAATCATAAAAATAGTTTAATTGCCATTTTTGAGTTTTTATAGCTTGTTTATTTTCTACTTTATCCCAAATTGGATACACTCTAAAACCAAGTTTACCTAATTTTTTATCATTTGAAATTATTGTGTTTTGAGTAAGTACATTTTTAGAAAATAAAAATAAACCAAAATTAGTTTTAGTTTTTGTGTAAATAATTACAAAATCAAAATCGTCATATGTATTAAATGGTTCTATTGGATTGGTATTAGTTCGTTTCCATAAAGTTACAAATTGACCAATTTTGGTTGGCGTAATCTTGGCTTCACGAAATATAATTTTATGATTGTTTACCTGAAATTTACAAGCTGAATAGTCCTGACTTTCTCTTTCAATTACTAATTAGAAATTTCAAGATTGCATTTGTCAAATAGATTTTTCTTAATTTCTAAAAAAGCTTTTGTTGTCAAGGTTGGAAAAAATTTAAAAAAGTTTAAACAATTTAAGAGTTTAAAAGTTTAAAAAAGTTTAAAAGTTTAAAAAAGTTTAAAAAAGGTTAAAAGTTTAAATTGTTTAAAGGTTTAAAAAAAAATATTTTAATTTTTAGATGTTTAAAAACTCACAACTCACAACTCACAACTCACAACTCATAACTCACAACTCAAAACTTCCAAAATATAATCTATTCTATTTTCAACAGTATCTTTAGGAACTTCTATTAAATTGTAACCATATTTTTGGTAGGTTTCTGATAGATGATTGTAAATTAGTTTGGCTTGTTCGTAATTTTCATAACGTTCGTCGTCGCTAATGTAAATTTCTTCCCAAGGTGGAAGAATAAAAATTTTAGTGTATTTATGATCTTTGCAAGCTTGGTCAAAAAATGATGGATAACTGTCGCCAATGTAATGCATGTAAGCCAAAACATCTGGAATGCCACGATCTAGAAATACTATTTTATGAGTTTCTGAAATGGCGTTGTTGTATTGTTTTTTTCTTCCTTCTAGTAATAACTCGCTAAAAAGTAATGGTTTTTCTAGAAAGAGTTGTTCTATTCCTTGTTTTTTGGCTTCCATTGTTACTTCGCGTGAAATTTCTGGATAGCAACAAAATCCTTTGGAAATTAATC
>NZ_JAYUPK010000174.1:0-10901 GCF_043760115.1 Flavobacterium sp. | reverse complement strand
AGATTTAAAACTGATAAACTTGTTTATACATCAAGAATATTTTCTTGCTATTATATTGCATTTATACTTTTAGAATATGGATTTAATAAAGTTTTTAAGGCACAATTTTATCTTCCAGAACCTAACATTCTTTATACACCATTTGGTAATTTAACCAAAGATATTTTGTATTGGAGCACACTTGGAACTTCACATTCTTACTCACTTTTTATGGGAATTATAGAAGTTTTAGTTGCTATTTTAATTCTGTACAAACCAACAAGAATCTTAGGTTTGTTAATGGCAAGTGCAATTTTTATAAACGTTGTTTTAATAAATTTTGGGTTTGATATTTCTGTAAAAACATTTTCAATTTTCTTGCTTTCCGCTTCAATATTTGCCGTTTTTCCTTATTTGAAAACATTAATAAACTTTTTGGTTTTTCATAATACAGAGCAGTTACTTATTAATAATCAAACAATTATTAGAAATACATTTATTAAAACTTGGATTAAATTTTCAGTTATTGGTTTGTTTTTTATTCAAATTTTGTATCCTTATTTTATAACTCAAAACTTTAATGATGACACTTTTAAACGACCATTTCTTCATGGTGCATATCAAGTTATACAGGTTATTTCAGAAAAAGACACATTAAATCAATCTAATTTTCCAATAAAAAACATCTTCATTCACAGAAAAAATTATATTATTTTTCAGTCAAGTAATAATGAAATGACCGATTATCATTTTGAAATTAACACCGAAAAAACCAGTATCTTGTTACAAGATTACAAAAAAAATAAAATTTCAGTTCCTTTTAAATTTTCAGAAAAAGACAGTACATTTAATATTCATTTTAAAAAGTTTATTATTTTTACAAAAGCAATAAACTGGAAAAAATTACCAGCTTTACAAAATCAAACACATTATACAATTGACCAAATTCAATGAAAAAACTAACATTCATAGCATTTCTGTTTTCGCTTGTTCTTCAAGCTCAAGATAAAAAGGCATATCAATTATATGACAAAAATGGAAAGAAAACAACCTACGCAAAACTTTTAAAAGAAACCCAAAAAACGCAAGTAGTACTTTTTGGAGAATACCACGATAACGCAATTTGTCATTGGTTAGAACTAGAATTAGCCAAAGATTTAGCCCAAATTAAACCTGTTGTTCTTGGCGCAGAAATGCTAGAAACCGACAATCAAAGTCAATTAAATCAATATTTAAAAAGCGAAATAAATCAAATACAATTAGATACACTTGCACGACTTTGGCCCAATTATCCTACAGATTATAAGCCACTTGTAGATTTTACCAAAGAAAATAAGTTGCCATTTATTGCCACCAATATTCCAAGACGATATGCAAGTTTAGTCTTTAAAAAAGGATTAGAAGAATTGCAAAATTTACCATTAGAAGAGCAAAAATTCATTGCACCATTGCCAATAAATTTCGACTTGAATCTTCCAGGTTACAAGTCAATGTTAGAAATGCAAGGCGGAAAAGCTGGTGACAAAATGCCCAAAGCACAAGCCATTAAAGACGCAACAATGGCAAACTCAATAATAAAGAATTTGCAGCCAAACTCGGTTTTTATTCACTACAACGGCACATATCATTCAGATAATTTTGAAGGCATCAATTGGTATTTAAAGCAGTACAATCCCAACATCCAAATTATCACAATTGCAACCGTAGAGCAAAAAGACATCAATAAACTAGAAAAAGAAAATTTAAATAAAGCCAATTTTATACTTGTAATAGACGAAGATGTAACAAAAACCTATTAAATTTGTAAAAATTTTTAGGAACAATTTGTTCTGCGCATTTCTATAAACCCTATTCCTGCTTTTCGTTACAATCTTTTCTTTAAAAAAAAGAAAAGTATTTTCACTTCAATCAGGGTTAATTAATCAACCATAGCATGAAAAAATTAGTACTATTTACTTTTATCCTAATAACAATATCATTTTCATCTTGCACAGATATTGACGATACGCAGCAAGAAACATTTTTATTAGTAAAATTTAAATTTGACGGAAGTCAAGCACGACTAAATAATCTAGGTCAACCATCATTTTTGCCAAGTGGTCGTGGCGCACAAACGCCAACATTTAATTCAATTTCTGCACATTATTTAGAACTAGCTCAAGATCAATTTACACAATTATCAGACGGAGAAGTTTTGTATCATGCTCCAGAAACTACTGCTGGTGGTGACAATGCAATAGATTTTGCACAATCACTTGTTGTAGTAGAAGGCGAAACTTTTCTTAAAATTCCATTAAAAGAAATTGCGACAGGAAGTTATCAGTTTATGAGAGTTTCATTATCCTATCAAAATTTTCAAATAAACGTTCGTTATCAAGGATTAGACAGAATAGGAACTTTGTCTAGTTTTGTTGGTTTCAACACCTATTTAAACAATAATACAGGTTTTCCAGTATCAGGAAATAAATTACAAGGATATTGGGAATTTATTATGAACGATAACCTTTACTCAACATTGGGTCAAGCTCCAGCAAATGCAACTACAGTTCCAAATCCTATTGCTGCTACATCACCAATTCCTGCTGGTTCTTGTGTTGTCACAGGAAGATTTGAAACTCCATTAGAAATAAATGGACTAGAAAAAAAGAACATAACAATAACATTATCACTATCTACAAATAAAAGTTTTGAGTGGATAGAAAACTCCAATAATAATAAATTTGATCCAAATCTTGGAGACGTTGTAGTAGACATGGGATTACGAGGATTAATTCCAAGCTATGTAAAATAATTTTGTTTAAACATTCGGTACATAAATTACCTTTTTAACTCGTTAGCAATCAACAATTGTTAAACTACTTTAAACTCATTATAAATTATAACGAAAAGGTTGTAGTATTTTCTAATTAGCCGTATTTTTGTATCAATTTTAAAATAAATTATACACTATTATGGCAAAATCTGGATTACTAAATTCTTCTATTGCACGAAAAGTGGCCATGGCGCTTTCTGGACTTTTCTTAATTTTATTCCTTGCACAACACTGTTTTATCAATACAACTTCTCTTTTTGGCGAAGAAACTTTTAATGCTATTTCTCATTTTATGGGAAATAATCCTGTTGTTCAATATGTAATTCAACCCATTTTAATAGTTGGTGTAGTATTTCATTTTTGTATGGGTTTTATATTAGATTATAAAAATCGCGCTTCAAGACCAATTTCTTATGCAAAATATAATGGTGGCGCAAATGCTTCTTGGGCATCAAGAAATATGATAATTACTGGTTCAGTAGTATTGGCATTTTTAGGATTACATTTTTACGATTTTTGGATTCCAGAAATGAATTATAAATATGTAGAGTCACTTCCATTAAACGAAACAAGATATTATGAAGAACTAATTCATAAATTTGAAAGTCCAGTAAGAACAGGATTGTATTGTATTTCTTTTGTATTACTTGCAGTTCACTTGTGGCACGGATTTAATTCTTCGTTTCAATCTGTTGGTTTCAATAATAAATATTCAAAATCATTAAAAACATTTGCCTACGCATTTTCAGTCGTAGTGCCATCATTGTTTGTTATCATAGCATTATTTCATCATTTTAATCATTAATAGTTAAATATTATGGCATTAGATTCTAAAATTCCAAGTGGTCCAATATCAGATAAATGGACAAATTATAAAGATCATATAAATTTAGTAAATCCGGCAAACAAACGTAATATTGATATTATTGTTGTTGGTACTGGACTTGCTGGTGGTTCTGCTGCTGCAACATTAGCCGAATTGGGTTATAATGTAAAAGCATTTTGTTACCAAGATTCACCAAGACGTGCGCACTCAATTGCTGCACAAGGTGGAATTAATGCTGCCAAAAATTATCAAGGTGATGGCGATTCAACTTTCAGATTATTTTATGATACTGTAAAAGGTGGCGATTATCGTGCAAGAGAAGCCAATGTGCATCGTTTAGCAGAAGTTTCTACTAATATTATTGATCAATGTGTTGCGCAAGGTGTTCCTTTGGCAAGAGAATACGGTGGATTATTAGACAATCGTTCGTTTGGAGGAACTTTAGTTTCTAGAACTTTTTATGCTAAAGGTCAAACAGGTCAACAATTACTTTTAGGAGCATATTCTGCAATGAATCGTCAAATAGGTCGTGGAAAAATAGAAATGCTAAACCGTCACGAAATGCTAGATTTAGTAATAGTAAACGGTAAAGCTCGCGGAATAATTGCTCGTGATTCTGTAACAGGAAAAATAGAACGTCATTCTGCACACGCAGTTGTTATTGCTTCTGGCGGATATGGAAATGTATTTTTTCTATCTACAAACGCCATGGGAAGTAACGTAACTGCATCATGGAAAGTACATAAAAAAGGAGCTTATTTTGCAAATCCTTGTTATACACAAATTCATCCAACTTGTATTCCAGTTTCTGGAGATCATCAATCTAAATTGACATTAATGTCAGAATCATTAAGAAATGATGGTAGAATTTGGGTTCCAGCAAAACTAGAAGATGCAAAAGCAATTCGTGAAGGAAAATTAAAACCTACTCAAATCGCAGAAGCTGATAGAGATTATTATTTAGAAAGAAGATATCCAGCATTTGGAAATTTAGTACCAAGAGATATTGCTTCTCGTGCGGCTAAAGAAAGATGTGATGCAGGTTTTGGTGTAAATAAAACTGGAGAAGCAGTTTATTTAGATTTTGCTGCTGCGATTATAAGATACGGAAAAGATCAAGCCAAAGTAAAACATTTAGATGTAAACGATGAAGCATTGGTTAAAAAATTAGGTACAGATGTAGTTGCTAGCAAATACGGAAATTTATTTCAAATGTATGAGAAAATCGTTGACGAAAATCCATACCAAACACCAATGATGATTTATCCAGCAGTACATTATACAATGGGCGGAGTTTGGGTAGATTATAATTTAATGACTACAATTCCTGGATGTTTTGCCATTGGAGAAGCTAATTTTTCAGATCACGGAGCAAACCGGCTTGGAGCTTCAGCTTTAATGCAAGGTTTAGCCGATGGATATTTTGTTCTTCCATACACAATTGGAGATTATTTGGCACCAGATATTAAAGTTGGAAAAATTTCTACAGAAACGCAAGAATTTATCGATGCAGAAAAAAATGTTCGTTCTCAAATAGAAGTTCTTATGAACGCTAAAGGAACTAAACCAGTTGATTATTTCCATAAGAAATTAGGAAAAATTATGTGGGACAAAGTAGGAATGGCACGTAATGAAGAAGGATTGGTAGAAGCACAAAATGAAATTGCAGCTATTCGTGAAGATTTTTATAAAAACGTAATGGTTCCAGGAACAGAAAATGGTTTAAATCCAGAATTGTCTAAAGCACTTCGTGTTGCCGATTTTCTTGAACTTGGCGAATTGTTTGCTAAAGATGCCTTGCATAGAAACGAATCTTGTGGTGGACATTTCCGTGAAGAATACCAAACTGAAGATGGAGAAGCACAACGTGATGATGAAAATTTTGCCTACGTTGCAGCATGGGAATACAAAGGAAAACCAAGCGATGCAATACTTCACAAAGAAGAATTAGTATTTGATAATGTGAAACTGGTACAAAGAAGTTATAAATAGAATTGAGTTTTTGTCTAAAGGTTACGAGTTAAAAACTTTATACATTTAAACTTTCAAACATAAAAAGAATGAAACTTACATTAAAAATATGGCGTCAGTTAAACGCTAAAGAATCTGGAAAAATGGTTGAGTACAAACTTGACGGAATTGAACCAGATATGTCTTTTCTAGAAATGTTAGATATTTTAAACGATAATCTAATAGAAAAAGGAGAAGATCCAGTTGCATTTGATCATGATTGTCGCGAAGGAATATGCGGAATGTGTTCATTGTTTATAAATGGTGAAGCGCATGGTCCAGATCGTGCAGTTACAACTTGTCAGTTACACATGAGAATGTTTAAAGATGGCGATACTATTTTTATAGAACCATTTAGAGCCAAAGCGTTTCCAGTAATTAAAGATTTAGTTGTTGATAGAAGTTCGTTTGATAGAATTCAACATGCAGGAGGATTTATTTCTGTAAATACATCAGGAAATACTATTGATGCCAATGCAATTCCAATTCCTAAACACGATGCTGATAGATCATTTGATGCTGCATCTTGTATTGGTTGTGGCGCTTGTGTTGCTACTTGTAAAAACTCATCGGCTATGCTTTTCGTATCTGCGAAAGTTTCACAATACGCACTTTTACCACAAGGAAAAGTAGAAGCAACAGAAAGAGTTTTAAATATGGTTGCCCAAATGGATGCAGAAGGTTTTGGAAATTGTACCAATACTGGAGCTTGCGAAGTAGAATGTCCTAAAGGAATTTCACTAGAATATATTGCTCAAATGAACAGAGAATATTTATCTGCAAGTGTAAAAGGATAAAATTTAATCTTATTTGAATAGAAATCTAAAACGCAATCCATTTAAGGTTGCGTTTTTTTGTTATAATTTTGTTTAACTCAAAAATCTGTATTATGAAAAACCTACAACTCATAATTATTTTATTTTTTTCAATAATTAGTTATTCTCAAACCAATTATTACGTTTCTCCAACAGGAAATAATTCTAATTCTGGAACTACTATTGCAACAGCTTGGCAAACAATACAAAAAGCAGCAAATACCGCAATTCCTGGAAGCACAGTAAATATTTTAGCTGGAACTTATAACGAATTGGTAACAATTAATGTGTCTGGTACAAACGCGAATCCTATAACATTTAAAAATTATCAAAATCAGAATGTAGTAATTTCTGGAGTAGGTTTTTCAGCTAATTTTAGTAATCTAATAACAATAAATAGTAAAAGCAATATCGTTATTGATGGATTAATTTTAGAAAATTTAACTACACCTTTTGCAAGAGGAATTTTAGTTTTGTCCAATCCAAATAGTGGAATTGACAACATCACATTAAGAAATTTAAAAATTAGATATATAGGTTTTTCAACCAATGCCAATTTAGTTCCAACAGCTAACGATAATGCTCACGGAATAGAAATTTATGGTCAAGGAACAAGCGCGACAGACGCGATTAGAAACATAACAATAGAAAATTGTGAAGTTTACAACAACATAAATGGTTTTAGTGAAAACATAACTATAAACGGAAATGTTGATGGATATTCAATTTTAAATAACTTAGTTCATGATAACACTAATATTGGAATTGATGTTGCAGGAAATTTTGGTGCGTCATCAAACGCATTATTAAATCACGCAAGAAATGGAGTAATTTCTGGAAATACTACCTTCAATAACAACTCACAAGTGGCAATTAGCTCAGGAATTTATTGCGATGGATGTTGGAATACAGTTATTGAACGAAACCAATCTTACAATAATGCAGTTGGAATTACAGCTGGTTGCGAGCAAAACGGAACTACAGAAAACGTAATTATTAGAAACAATATAGTTTACAATAATACGTATACAGGAATCCAAATTGGAGGTTACAATCCAGCAACGACAGGAATTGTTATCAATTCTAATGTAAATAATAATACTTTATATTTCAATGACAACAACAACTTACACGGACAAATTATAATTGAAAAAACTAATAATTGTAACTTATTTCAAAATATTTTGCACAGTAATTCAAGCTTGCTTTTTTATGTAGATAACATTGCACCACAATCATTTACAATAGATTATAATGATTATTTTACAACTGCAAATGATGTAAATACGGCCAATGTAAACTATCAATTCAATACAATTTCGTACACTACTTATAAAACTAATACAGGTTTTGATGTTCATTCTATTTATAACAATCCGCTTTTTGTAAATTCTTCATCAATCGATTTTAATTTACAAACAACTTCTCCTTGTATAAATGCAGGAAATCCTAGTTTTACTCCATCAACAAACGAATTAGATTATTATTCTTTTCCTAGAATATCAAATTCAATCGTAGATATTGGCGCAAGTGAATATCAATTTCCATTATCAAATAGTGAAAATTTTGTTTCAGATTTTAAAATTTTTCCAAATCCAGCAATTAATAATTTCCAGATTTTAAATGCAGATTCTGAAATTAGTTTTCAAATTTTCGATTGCATCGGAAACAAAATTTTAGAAAAAACCATTCTTGAAAACCAACAAATAGACATTTCAAATTTTAGTAATGGAATTTATTTTGTCAAATTATTTTTTGATAATAAAACAGTTACTAAGAAATTAATCATTAAAAAGTAAGCTATATTTAATATGAAAATTGCATTAATTCAAACTAATTTAATTTGGGAAAATCCCAATGAAAATAAAGCATTACTTCAAGAAAAAATAAACGCTATTTCGCAATATGTAGATTTAATTGTTTTGCCAGAAATGTTTACTTCTGGTTTTACAATGAATGCAAAAAATGTTGCCGAAACCATGCAAGGAGAAACTGTAGAATGGCTAAAAAATTTGGCGAAAGCCAAAAATTGCGCCATAACAGGTAGTTTAGTAATTTTAGAAAACAAAATTTTTTATAATAGATTAGTTTTCGTTTTCCCAAATGGTGAAATACAAACTTATGATAAAAAACATCTTTTTACACTTGCAGGAGAAGATAGAGTGTACACTTCTGGAAAGGAAAAATTAATAGTAGAATATAAAGAATTTAAAATTTGTCCTTTAATATGTTACGATTTGCGTTTTCCAGTTTTTTCTAGAAATATTGAAGATTATGATGTTTTATTGTATGTTGCCAATTGGTCAAAACCTAGAATAAATGCTTGGGATATTTTATTAAAAGCTCGTGCAGTAGAAAACATGAGTTACGTAATTGGAGTAAATAGAGTAGGAATTGACGGCAACAATCATGATTATGTTGGACATTCAACAGCAATAGATTTTCTAGGAAATGAACTAACAGAAACATCAGAAAACGAGGAAATTTTTATAATAGAACTTGATAAAAACCAATTATTAAAAACAAGACTAAAATTAGGATTTCTAAATGACAGAGATAAATTTACTTTATAAAATCTTCCATCTTCCATCTTCCATCTTCCATCTTCCAACTTCCATCTTTTCAGTTCTACCTCTTTCCACCATCAAACGATTGTTCAACATCCCAATTTGTTCTAACATCAACACTCACAGGAAAATAAATAACTTCTTCGCTTTGACGTTTTTCAAGAAAATTTCCTGCATCCCAAACTTTATTTTTATTATCGTCATAAATTAATCTAAGCGTAAATAAATTTGGTTCAACCATGTCAAAAAGCAACAAAGTTTCCTTTTCAGAATATCCAGTTGCAAGTACTTTTCCTTCTTTATCTGTAAGTTGCACAATAACTGGAAATCGTTTTATGTTTTCAAGTTTTACACGTAAATTTCCATAATCTGAAGTATTTCTAGTAGAAAAGCTATAATCTAAAGTATCATTTTGCCTATTATAAAAATCTGTAATTGCTCCAGGAAAAGCTTTAAAATTGTATTTTTCTAATGGTTCTTTTTCAAAGATTATTTTTAATTTTTGTTTAAATTCATTATATTCAAGTGTAAATTTTACATCTGTCGAATCTTTTCTAATCATTTTCATTTTAGAAATATCATATTTCAACAAAGGTGTATCACTATTTATAGCAATTGTATCTCTAAAATTTATATCACCTCTTTCTGATGGATTAAAACTCAAACTGTCCTTTCTTTGGTCTTTAATTTTTAGTTTAAACTGCTTTTTAAACTTATCTTTTTCTACATTTACAACTATAGAATCTGCTTTATTGGCCTTAAACCAAATGTTTAACGAATCTTTTTTCTCTGTTTTAGAAATTTTATAATCAACATTCTCTAATCCTTTTTTTATAGAAATTTTCAAGTCTTTTGGGTTACCTTCATAACCTAAAACTAGTTTAGAACCAGAGGTTTGCGACACATTAATCGCTTTAAACGCTAAATTTTCTTCCTTAAACAATTCTACTTCATAAACTGTATCATTTGGTATAGTTATAAAGTCTTTTTGAAACCCAATTTTATCTGTTTTTGGATCGTATTTATTGTTTCCATTCACATCTTTTAAGGCAATAAGTTGATATTTTCCTGGTTTTAAATTCTCAAGTTTTACAATTTTTAAACTATCCAATGTATTTGTTATGTATCTTGGCGCTTCTATGTAAACTATTGAATCAGAATACTTTTCATTAACTTCATACAACATTATAGAAACAAAATTATCAACTTTTTTATCAATGGCATCTTTCACTTTTACATTCAATTGCAATGAATCTATATAACTTCCGGTAGAGAAAACATATTTAAATTGTTCCAATGCATTTCCTTCATTATTATCCTCAATACTATTGCCAAAATTTAAACTATACGTAGTATTTTCTTGTAAAGTATCTTTAATTTTTACAGTTATAAATTTGCTTGCATTATAAGGTAAAATCTCTGGTTGGCGTTTCATTGGTGGCGAAATAATAAGCTGTTTATTAACATTTTTCAGCTTTACATATTCGTTAAAAAACAATTTAATTTCCTTACCTTTAAAATTAGTTTCAAAGTTTTTAGGCATACTATTTATCAACTTCGGAGCCAATGTATCATTCAATCCACCAGTAATTGTTCCTCTTTTGGCACAACTAGTTACAGTAATTACTAGTAAAATCAAGAAATATTTTATAGAATCTTTCAGCATCAATTTAATTTTTAAGTACCGCAAAATAACAACTATATTTACTTTATCTCAAACATTTTAGCAAAATTATAAGAAGCCATTTCTAGCATTACATTGCAATCTTATTATCAATAGGATTTCCATTTCATTTGTAGTTTTGAAAATGGTCTTACAAAACGCAAATATTTATTTAAATTTGTTTTACATATTCCAATATACAAATATAAATTATTACTTGTAAATAGTT
>NZ_JAYUPK010000173.1:0-4438 GCF_043760115.1 Flavobacterium sp. | reverse complement strand
CTACAATTATGAACCAATTAAATGCAATTCTGTAAAATCTTTATCAACAATTAGAGAATTATCTTTAAAATTCACTTCTGATAAACTTACAATTTCGTTATCAATTTCGATAGTTTTAACTTTGAAAGGTAAACCTTTAAAATTGATTTTTATGGTTTGATATTGTGTTTCAAAAGTTCCTTCTTTATGTTGTTGAATAATTAATTCTTTTTCTTTACCAGTTAAATTAAAGGTTTTGTAGCTGTATCTTCCTTTATTGTAATCATATCCATCATGCGCATCTTCATATACAACCGATTTTTCTTTACCTAATTTATAATACACATCTAATGACAAATCTGGTGCTTCAATTTGACCAACATACTGCTGAATAGGATATTTTGGAATTATAGAACCTTCTTTTACAAAAATAGGAATTTGATCATAATCGGTGGCAACCCAAAGTTCACGTTGACCTTTTACATATTCATTGGTCCAAAAATTATACCAATTTCCTTTTGGCAAATACATTCTTCTGCCTTGCGCATTTGGTTCTAGAATTGGGCAAACCAAAATTTTATTTCCGTAAATAAATTCGTCAGTTCTATAATGTGTATGTATGTCTTCTTGGTCAAAATATACTAATGGTTTTAACATTGGAATACCTTCGTTTACATATTGCCAAAACATGGTGTATAAATAAGGTAACAATTGGTAGCGAATTTCTACAAATTTTCTAGTAATATCGATTACTTCTTCGCCAAAACTCCAAGGTTCTTGTTCACCATGATGACCAGAAGAATGTGTTCTACAAAACGGATGAAAAACGCCTAATTGAATCCATCTTGCATATAATTCTGCCGAAGGTTGTTCTGCAAATCCGCCAATATCTGAACCTGTGAAACCCATTCCAGAGATTGACATTCGTTGCATTTGAATGTTGGCAATCCATAAATGTTCCCAAGTTGCTACGTTATCGCCAGTCCACGATGAAGTATATCTTTGCGCACCAGAATAAGCAGAACGCGTAATAATAAATGGACGTTTAGGATAAGCGAAACGTTTTACACCTTCGTAGGTTGCACGCGCCATTTGAGTTCCATAAATATTATGTGCTTTTCTATGACTGCAAGGATTTCCATCATAATCGTGACGAACATCCATAGGAAAAGTTTTTCCTGGAACTTCCATAACTGCTGGTTCGTTCATATCGTTCCAAACTCCTTTTACGCCTATTTCTGAAATTAATTCTTTGAATAATCCTGCCCACCATTCTCTAACTTCTGGATTGGTATAATCTGGAAAATTACATTCGCCAGGCCAAACTTTTCCTTTCATATATGGTCCATCAGCACGCTTGCAGAAATAATCTTTTTCTAATGCTTCTTGATAAACTGAATATTCTTTATCAATTTTTATTCCTGGATCAATAATTACTACGGTTTTGAATCCGTCTGCAGCCAATTCTGCAACCATTTTCTTTGGATCTGGAAAATATTCTTTGCTCCAAGTGAAGCATCGAAAACCTTCCATATAATCTATGTCAAGGTAAATTGCATCACAAGGAATTTGTAATTCTCTAAATTTATTGGCAACTTCTTTTACTTTACTTTCTGGAAAATAACTCCATTTGCATTGATGATAACCTAATGTCCATAATGGTGGCATTTCTGGTTTTCCTGTAAGATGAGTATACGTTGTAACTACGTCGCTCATTTTTGGACCATAAACAAAATAATAATTCATTTCGCCACCATCAGCCCAAAAACTGGTTACATTTTTGCGTTCGCTACTAAAATCGAAATAAGAACGGAAAGTATTGTCAAAAAATATTCCGTAGGAAATATTGTGGTGCAAACCGATATAAAATGGAACTACTTTGTATAATGGTTCTTGATCTTTTTGAAAAGCATATTGATCGGTAGCAAAATTTTCTAATCTTTTTCCTTTTAGATTTAGATGTGTTGCTTTATCGCCAAGTCCGTAAAAACATTCTCCATCTTGTGATGTTTTACTCATTTTGATAATGTTTCCACCAAACTCATACGATTCTTCCCAGTGAAAACCTATTTCGTCTTCAACAATTGCTTCGCCATTAAGTTCGTAGATTCCAATTCGCAAATCGTGTTTTTGAATAACTACATAAACTTTGCTAGTTGTAATTCTGTAATGGTCTTTTTCATCAGTAACTTCTAGAATATTGTAACCATGCGATTGCGTTTTATCAATTGCATAGGAAAAATCATTGCTAAAATATCCTTTGGTTGTGTATCTAAAACGAATTAAACTATCGCGAAGTACGGTTACTTTTAAAATTACATTGTTGTCTGTATGAAAAAGAATTGAATCGACTTCTTTTTCGTAAGATGTTATTTTTGAAGGAAATAAATCGCCTTTATATTCGAGTTCAGTATTGGTAATCATAGTTTTGTAATTTTGTAAAAGTGCGAAAATACGAATGTTGAAGCGTAATTTCTAATGTAATTTTATATGTTTTTAACTATAACGTTTGCGGTTGTTGGTTTAAGTCACTAATTTTATTGCCACTAAGTCGCTAAGTCGCAAAGTTTTTTTATTTTTAAAACCATTCAGGTATAAAGTTAATTAAGTCTTTTTTCTCGCAAAGACAACTTTATTTTACTTTTTTATTTTAAACCATTAAGGTGTTAAGATTCATTAAGCTTTTGTTCTCGCAATACCGATAGCTATCGGTAGCATAGGTGTGATTCTTTATTTTTATATTTTGTCTAAAAACTAATACCTAACAGGTTTAAAAAAACCTGTTAGGATATAAAACTGTATTTAATTCGTGAAATTCGTGGCTAAAGACTTTGCGACTTAGTGTCTTGGTGGCAAAAATTGTGTCTTATCAACCAATTTTGAATACACAAACTGCTAATGGTGGTAAAACAACTTCGGCTGAAAATTCTCTTCCGTTCCATAATTCTTTTTCAATTTTTATTGGTTTTGGATTGTTTATTCCGCTTCCGTTGTATTCTGTTTTATCTGAATTGAAAATTTCTGTTAATTTTCCTTTTGCTGGTAATCCTATTCTGTATGTTGAATGAACTACTGGCGTCATATTACAAACAATTATTAGATTTTCTTTTTCTTTAGTTCCTTTTCTAATGTATGCCAAAACAGAATTTTGATTGTCAGAATAATTTATCCATTCAAATCCTTCTGCGCTAAATTGTTTTTCATGTAATGCTGGATTATTTTTGTATAATGCATTTAAATCGGTAATACATTTTTTCATTCCGTCATGAAAACCGTATTGTAATAAATGCCAATCTAAACTTGATTCAAAATTCCACTCTGATGTTTGCCCAAATTCGCTTCCCATAAACAATAATTTAGTTCCTGGATGCGTGAACATATATCCGTAAAGTAAGCGCAAGTTTGCAAATTTTTGCCATTCATCGCCAGTCATTCTGTCTTGAATGGAATGTTTGCCATAAACAACTTCATCATGAGAAAGTGGCAACATAAAATTCTCTGTAAAAGCATACGTCATAGAAAATGTTAAATCGTTTTGATGGTATTTTCTATACACACTTTCTTTTTGAAAATATTGTAATGTATCGTGCATCCAACCCATCATCCATTTCATTCCGAAACCTAAACCGCCAAGAAATGTTGGTCGCGAAACCATTGGAAAACTGGTGCTTTCTTCGGCAATTGTTTGAACATCTGGAAAACTTGAATATACTGCTTCGTTAAAATCTTTTAGAAAACTAATGGTGTCTAGATTTTCTCTTCCGCCATAAATATTTGGTTCCCATTCGCCATCATTTCTAGAATAATCTAAGTATAACATAGACGCCACAGCATCTACACGAAGTCCATCTGCGTGGTATTGTTGCAACCAAAAAATAGCATTGCTTATTAAAAACGAACGTACTTCATTGCGACCATAATTAAAAACCAAGCTTTTCCAATCTGGATGATATCCTTTTCTTAAATCTGGATGTTCATAAAGGTTGGAACCATCAAAAAATCCTAAACCGTGCGCATCACTAGGAAAATGTGATGGAACCCAATCTAGAATAACTCCAATTCCTGCCTGGTGTAATTTATCTACAAGGAACATAAAATCTTGTGGTTTACCGAAGCGAGATGTTGGCGCAAAATAACCTACTAATTGGTAACCCCAAGATGGATCGTAAGGATACTCCATAATTGGCATAAACTCTACGTGAGTAAATCCTGTTTGTTTTACATAATTTACTAAATCTTCTGCAAGTTCAATATAAGTTAGAAATTTGCCTTCGCTGTTGCGTTTCCAAGAACCAAGATGGACTTCGTATACCGAATGTGGTTTGTCTAATCCGTTTTTATCTTTTCTGGTTTCCATCCATTTGGTATCTTTCCATTTATAGTCTAAATCCCAAATTATTGATGCTGTATGTGGTGGATGTTCACAAAATTTTGCAAACGGATCGGCTTTTTCGGTAAT
>NZ_JAYUPK010000172.1:0-11245 GCF_043760115.1 Flavobacterium sp. | reverse complement strand
CTTGTTTCAAGATCTTGAAACAAGTTCAAGACAAGAAAGGATTTCCATTCCCATCAGGGCTAAAAGATTTTTCATTTTAACTCTTGTAAACAAACTTCTACATAATATTTTTTCAATCGGAATAGTATTTGTAACATAAAATTGATTAATTTTAATCTTTATAACCAATTTACTTATCACAATGAAAAAATTATTAGTATTATGTTTCGTATTTGTATTCTCAAATACATTCTTCGCACAAGATGTAAAAGAAAAAACATCTAAAACCAAAGCCAAAACCGAAAAAGCAGTTGCAGCAAAAAAAGCAAAAGCTGACAAGCTAAAAGAAGAAAAATTAGCAGCAAAGAAAGAAGCTGCTAAAGCTAAGAAAGATGCAGACAAAGCAGCAGCAAAAACTGAAAAAACTACAAAAGCTAAAACAACTAAAGTAGCAGATAAAGTAAAAAAAGAAACTAAAACTACAAAAGCTAAAACCGAAAAAGCTACCGCTAAAGTTGAAGAAAAAACAACTAAATTAAAAAAAGATGGAACAGTAGACAAACGTTTTAGTGGCGGAACTAAAGAGCCAAAAGCTAAAGCAAAGGTTGAAGAAAAAACTACTAAAGCTAAAAAAGAAGTTGCAACAACAACCAAAACTACAAAAGCTAAAGTTAAAAAAACAGCTGCTGAAGAAAAAGAAGACATGAAAGAAACGGCTGCATCAAAAGCTGCTGAGAAAAAAGTTGCCGATAAAGCTACTGGAACATACAACGGTAAAAAAATATTTACTGGACCAAAAGGTGGAAAATATTACATCAATAAAAATGGTAATAAAACTTATGTCGATAGAGACAGTAACTAAATCATAAATAAAGATGTTTTTATAGCTATTATTTTATGAATTTAGCATAAAACCACATCAATTTTAGAGATTTAAATGCAATTTTAAAAACGCAATTTTCTATAACAGAAAGTTGCGTTTTTTTGTTGAACTTTTTTTAGTTTCTGGCAAAAAAATAGTTACGAAAACTTGCGTAAAAAAACTTTAAACGCCTTATTTTTAAAGGATTTTATAAATTTAACGTTTGTAAACAATTGTTAAACAAATAGTTATGAAAAAGTTAAAAATAGCACTATTCTTACACATTGTTAAAAACTAAAGCCGATTGTGAATAAGTTTGACTTTCTTTTTTCACAATAAAATACAATCTTTGTAACAACCCAATTAGTTAAAAATATCTCAATAAAAACAGCAAAATGAATTTAATAGAACCAATTCTTCAAGAAAACAAAAACCGATTTGTAATTTTTCCAATAAAACACCACGATATTTGGGAATGGTACAAGAAAATGGAAGCTAGTTTTTGGACTGCAGAAGAAATTGACTTGTCACAAGATTTAAACGATTGGAACAATAAATTATCTGATGATGAAAAATATTTCATCAAACACATACTTGCTTTTTTCGCAGCTTCTGATGGAATTGTAAATGAAAACTTAGCTGAAAATTTCGTAAACGAAGTACAATATGCAGAGGCAAAATTCTTTTATGGTTTTCAAATAATGATGGAAAACATTCATAGTGAAACCTATTCGTTATTAATTGATACTTATGTAAAAGATGAGGTTGAAAAAGATGAATTGTTCAACGCACTTGAAGTTTTTCCTGCAATTAAGAAAAAAGCCGATTGGGCTTTGCAATGGATAGAATCTGATTCGTTTGCCGAACGATTGATTGCTTTTGCTGCGGTTGAAGGAATCTTTTTCTCTGGTGCTTTTTGTTCTATTTATTGGTTAAAAAAACGTGGTTTAATGCCAGGATTAACATTTTCTAACGAATTAATTTCTCGTGATGAAGGTGTTCATTGTGATTTTGCCGTGCATTTACACAACCATCATTTAGTAAATAAAGTTCCAAAAGCAAGAATTAGACAAATTATTGTAGATGCATTAAATATTGAAAGAGAATTTATTACAGAATCGCTTCCAGTTTCATTAATAGGAATGAATGCTGTTTTAATGACGCAATATTTAGAATTTGTTGCCGACAGACTTTTGGTAGAATTAGGTTGCGATAGAGAATACAACACTTCTAATCCGTTTGATTTTATGGATATGATTTCGTTGCAAGGAAAAACTAATTTCTTTGAGAAAAAAGTTGCCGAATACCAAAAAGCTGGTGTAATGAATACAGACAGCGAAGCTCAAAAAATTACTTTCGACGCCGAATTTTAAATTTTTGCAACCAAGACGCTAAGCCACAAAAAAAATAAAAATTTCTAAACCATTAAGAGAGTTAAGTTAATTAAGACTTAATTCTCTTAATTAACTTAATGGTTTAAAACAAAAGATTATAAGAATTCACAAGCCATTGAAGTGGTTTAGCCCAGATTGAAGCGGCATCCTTTTTCAATTGCCTTGGGTTTAAACCCAAGGCAATTGAAAAAGATATAGCGGAAAGCTGGATTAGCTTCAAAAAAAAACAAATAGTAAAGATTGAAAAATTAGTAGAGTAGAAACTTTGCGCCTTCGTGCCTTCGTGGCAAAATAGATACTGAAACAAGTTCAGAGATGCTGAAATAAATTCAGCATAAACAAATAACCAGAATTAGAAAAGGGATTTTCTATTTCACAAAAACAAAAAGTATGTACGTAATAAAAAGAGATGGCCATAAAGAGCCAGTAATGTTTGACAAAATAACAGAGCGAATTAAAAAACTATGTTATGGTTTAAACGATTTGGTTGATGCTGTAAAAGTGGCAATGCGAGTTATTGAAGGATTGTATGATGGTGTTACAACATCTGAATTGGATAATCTTGCGGCAGAAACTGCAGCTTCTATGACTATTGCGCATCCAGATTATGCACAGTTGGCAGCACGAATTGCAATTTCTAACTTACATTCTAATACCAACAAATCGTTCTCGGAAACTATGAACGAAATGTACCACTATGTAAATCCAAGAAATGGTCAAGAAGCACCATTATTGTCAGAAGAAGTACATAAAGTGATTCAAGAAAATGCTGAATTTTTAAATTCACATATTATATATACACGCGATTTTAATTATGATTATTTTGGATTTAAAACGCTAGAACGTTCGTATTTGCTAAAAATTAATGGCAAAATAGTAGAACGTCCACAACATATGTTAATGCGAGTTTCGGTTGGAATTCATCTTGACGATTTAAAATCGGTTATTGAAACCTACGACTTAATGTCGAAAAAATTCTTTACACACGCAACACCAACGTTGTTTAATGCTGGAACGCCAAAACCACAAATGTCATCGTGCTTTCTGTTAGCAATGCAAGACGATAGTATTGATGGAATTTACGACACGTTGAAACAAACGGCTAAAATTTCGCAATCTGCTGGTGGAATTGGACTTTCTATTCACAACGTTCGTGCTACAGGAAGTTACATTCGTGGCACAAACGGAACGAGTAACGGAATTGTTCCAATGCTAAGAGTTTTTAACGACACTGCAAGATATGTAGATCAAGGTGGCGGAAAACGTAAAGGAAGTTTTGCTATTTATATTGAAACTTGGCATGCAGATATTTTTGAATTTTTAGATTTAAAAAAGAATACTGGTAAAGAAGAAATGCGTGCAAGAGATTTATTTTTTGCCATGTGGACGTCTGATTTATTTATGAAACGCGTACAAGAAAACGGAAATTGGACCTTAATGTGTCCAAACGAATGTCCAGGATTGTATGATGTTTATGGTGATGATTTCGAAAAAATGTACACCGATTATGAAAAAGCTGGAAAAGGCAGAAAAACTATTAAAGCACACGAATTGTGGGAAAAAATTCTAGAATCGCAAATAGAAACTGGAACACCATATATGTTATACAAAGATGCAGCCAACAGAAAATCGAACCAAAAAAATCTTGGAACAATTCGTTCTTCGAATTTGTGTACCGAGATTATGGAATATACATCTAAGGATGAAATTGCAGTTTGTAACTTGGCATCATTATCATTACCAATGTTTGTTGAGAACGGAAAATTCAATCACGATTTGTTATTTACAGTAACCAAACGCGTTACAAGAAACTTAAACAAAGTAATAGACAGAAATTACTATCCTGTAAAAGAAGCCGAGAATTCTAACCTTCGTCATCGTCCAATTGGGCTTGGTGTTCAAGGTTTGGCAGATGCTTTTATAATGTTACGTTTACCATTTACAAGTGACGAAGCGAAAACATTAAACCAAGAAATTTTTGAAACATTATATTTTGCAGCCGTAACCGCATCGATGGAAATGGCCAAAGAAGAAGGTGCCTATTCTACATTTAAAGGATCGCCAATTTCGCAAGGAGAATTTCAACACAACCTTTGGGGAATGAAAGACGAAGAACTATCTGGACGTTGGGATTGGGCAAGTTTGCGTAAAGAAGTAATGGAAAACGGTGTTAGAAATTCGCTTTTAGTTGCGCCAATGCCAACCGCTTCAACATCGCAAATTCTTGGAAATAATGAAGCTTTTGAACCATATACATCAAATATCTATACGCGTAGAGTTTTATCTGGCGAATTTATAGTGGTCAACAAGCACTTACTAGAAGATTTAGTAAAACGAGGTTTGTGGACAGAAAGTTTAAAACAAGAATTAATGCGTGAAAACGGATCAGTTCAAAACCTTGATATTCCTCAAGATTTAAAAGAATTATACAAAACCGTTTGGGAACTTTCAATGAAAGATATTATTGACATGAGTCGTCACAGAGGATATTTTGTAGATCAATCGCAATCGTTAAACTTGTTTATGCAAGACGCCAATTATTCTAAATTAACATCGATGCATTTTTACGCATGGAAATCTGGTTTAAAAACCGGAATGTATTATTTAAGAACAAAAGCTGCGGTTGATGCCATTAAATTTACATTAAACAACGACAAAAAAGCAGAACCAATTGAAGTTAAAGAACAACCAACATTGGATATTGTATCAGAACCAATTGTAGAATTACAACCAATTGCAGTTTTAAACGAACCAGTAGAAATGACTGCCGAAGAATACAAAGCAATGATTGAAATGGCTAAAAATGCTGGACCAGAAGATTGTGAAATGTGTGGTAGTTAAGACTATAATTATGGAAACATCAATTATAAAATCTCTTACAAATGATTTTGAATCATTTGCAAATAAAACTTCAAGTGGTGTTGAATTTTGGATGGCAAGAGATTTGCAACATCTTTTAGGATATACAAAATGGGATAATTTCTTAAGTGTAATTTCAAAAGGGAAAACTGCTTGTGAACTTTCTGAACAAGAAGTTGAGCACCATTTTGCCGACGTCGGCAAAATGGTATCTATAGGTTCAGGAGCTGAAAAACAAATTTCAGATATAATGTTAACCAGATATGCTTGTTATTTAATTGCACAAAATGGAGATCCAAGAAAAGAAACAATTGCTTTTGCTCAACGTTATTTTGCAACTCAAACAAGAAAAGCTGAGTTAATTGAGCAAAAATTATTAGAGCATGAACGAGTACAATCTAGAGAAAAACTTAAAGCAACAGAAAAAGAATTATCTCGAATTATATTTGAACAAACTGGAAGTAACCAGAATTTCGCGTTAATTAGAAGTAAAGGTGATGCTGCATTATTTGGTAAGACAACGCAACAAATGAAAGATAAATGGGAAATTAAAAATAAACCTTTAGCTGATTTTATGCCTACAATTTTGTTGAAAGCAAAAGATTTTGCAACAGAAATAACTATTTTTAATGCCAAACAGAACAATATGAGAACTGAAAATCAAATATCTAGTGAGCATATTACAAACAATAATTCAGTTAGGAAAACTTTAATTTCTCGAGGTATAAAACCAGAAAATCTAAAACCTGAGGAAGATATAAATATACTTGATCGTCGGTTAAAAAGCGATGAAAAGAAAAGTTTAAAAAACCCAAAAAAATTAGAATAGAAATACCATAAACCAAAAAAACAGCTGTTCGCCTTGGCAAATGGCTGTTTTTTTTAGAAGTTATTCCTGCTTTCCATTTCAAGATTATTATGTAAAAATCTTTTTTTCTAAAGCAAAAAAGGAGCTTCTTTGGTCGCTCTTTTTCGCTAAGAAAAAATAGAATTTTACATAATAATGCTTTTCATTCTAATCAGGACTAAAAATCCAAATATAAATTTCAATTCGTATATTTGAACAAATTATAACAAAAGTAGCGATACTGAAACAAGTTCAGCATGAAAGAAAAAGGAGTTTACACAGGAATTATAGAAAAAGACAACGACGGAAATTACTTCTGTGGCGAATATTTATTGGATTATCAAGTGGTTGAAAAAAATTTTAAATTAGGTGATGAAATCAACATCAAAACCGTAATTGCAAATCCTAGTGATAGAAGTTTCAATCAATATCCTAAAAAATCTAGAGTATTTTTCTTGTCCAACGATAAAGAATAAATAAAATGATTACCATTAAAAGAACAACATCTGATAATCCAGATTTTGAAAAATTAGTAGTACAACTTGATGCCTATTTAGCAATCGTTGATGGTGAAGATCATGCTTTTTATGCACAATTCAACAAATCCAATTCATTAAAAAATGCAATAGTTTTATATGAAAACGAAATTGCAATTGGTATTGGTGCCTACAAAGAATACGATTCTCAAACTGTTGAAATGAAACGAATGTTTACTTTATCAGAACATCGTGGAAAAGGAATTGCATCTAAAATTTTATCAGAATTAGAACTTTGGGCAAAAGAAGAAAAGTATTCAATTTCAATTTTAGAAACTGGTTTTTTACAAAAAGAAGCCATTTCATTATACCAAAAATTAGAATATAAAATTATAAAAAATTATGGTCAATATAAAGGAGTTGAAACTAGTATTTGTATGAAGAAAACATTGTAATTTTTTACACCTCAAAAATCAAAAATCGTTAATCTTAAATCAAAAATCACAATGAACTGGGAACAACTTTTATCTTTAAAACGTCAAGGCGACAAAGGCAAACGTTTACGAATTGAACAAGACGATACACGACTAGGTTTTGAAGTAGATTACGACCGAATTATCTTTTCGGCAGCTTTTAGAAGTTTGCAAGACAAAACTCAAGTGATTCCAATGTCTAAAACCGATTTTGTTCACACAAGATTGACGCACAGTTTAGAAGTTTCGGTTGTTGGACGTTCGTTAGGAAGATTAGTTGGAAAAAAAATTATAGAAAAATATCCTCATCTAAAAGAAGTTCACGGTTTTCAAGCCAACGATTTTGGAGCAATTGTTGCTGCTGCAGCTTTGTCGCACGATATTGGAAATCCACCTTTTGGACATTCTGGAGAAAAAGCAATTGGCGAATATTTTTCTATTGGAAACGGACAAAAATACAAAGACCAATTATCAGATAAAGAATGGCAAGATTTAATAGATTTTGAAGGAAACGCCAACGGATTTTCTGTTTTAACAAGTTCACGCCCAGGAATTGAAGGAAGTATACGATTGACTTATGCTGTTTTAGGCGCATTTATGAAATATCCAAAAGAAAGTTTACCCAAAAAACCAACCCAAAATATTGCTGATAAAAAATATGGTTTCTTTCAGTCGGATAAAGAATTTTTTCAAGAAGTTGCATCTGAATTGGGAATGATTCCAAATAAATCAAGAAATGATATTGGTTATGAACGTCATCCTTTAGCATATTTAGTAGAAGCTGCCGATGATATTTGTTACACAATTATAGATTTTGAAGATGGAATAAATCTCGGATTAGTTTCAGAAGATTTTGCCCTAGAATATCTTATAAAATTGGTAAAAGATTCAATTGACACTTCTAAATACAATTCGCTAACAACTAAAGAAGACAGAATTAGTTATTTACGAGCATTAGCAATTGGAAATTTAATAAATGATGCTGTTCGAATTTTTATAGAAAATGAAGAGCTAATTCTTGATGGAAAATTTCCATTTGCTTTAACAGAAAAAAGTAAATACAAAGCACAAATTGATGATATTATTAAAATTAGTATAAAAAATATTTATCAAAGCAGAGAAGTTATCGAAAAAGAATTGTCTGGTTATCAAATAATTAATAATTTATTAGATAAATTTATAACTGCATACATAAATAATGATTCAGGAAAACCTACAAATTACGATAAACTATTGTTAAATATTCTACCAGAAAAATACAAGTTAGAAAAAGGAAATTTATATGAAAAACTACTCTTAATGTGCCATTTTGTTTCTATGTTAACAGATAGTAAAGCACTACTGTATAATAAAATCATATCTGCTTAAATTGTTAAATTTTTGATTTTCAATAATTACGTTTGTTTTTGCATTAAAAATAAATTAAGTTTGTGTCAATATTACATTAATCATTTACCAAAAAAATTATGAAAAAAATTACTCTATTAGTAGTGTTTTTATTCTCTTTATTAGGATTTTCTCAAACACCTATTGAAAAAATAAAAACATACATGAACGACAATCGTTCAAAATTCGAATTACAAAATCAGGATATTTCAGATTTAGTAATTGTTAACGACTTTAACTCAGAATCTACCGGAATTTTTAATTATCACGTAAAACAAAAATATTCTGGCATAGAAATTTTAAACTCAGATTCTAATTTCTGGATTAAAAATGGAGAAGTTATTAATGGTGGAGATGAATTTATTGGCAACATAAACCAAAAAATCAATCAAACCCAACCAAGCTTAAATGTAAGTGCAGGTTTTGTAAAAGCATTATCTAGTTTAAAAAATACAGCTTTAATTTCTTTTCAAGTTATTGAGAGTAATGGAAATGATTATAAATTAAGTAACGGAAATTTAGATGAAAATCCAATAAGTGCTAAATTAATTTATTTTAATACAAATGAAAATGTTTTAAGATTAGCTTGGGATTATGAATTTTACTCACAAAACTTTAACCAATTGTGGAGAATAAAAGTTGATGCAACTGATGGAAAAATTTTAGAAAAAAGAGATTTAGTAGTTTCTTGTAATTTTAATTCAGATCACAAAAATCATAATCATAATTTAAATAGTGATTTATTTAATAAAACTTTTTACAAAGAAAACGCTCAATTAGCTTATAATCCTGGGACAACTCAATATAGAGTTATACCATTTAATTATGAAAGTCCAAATCATATAGAAAGACAATTAGTAGTAAATCCTGAGTTTGTTACAAACGCTTCACCTAAAGGTTGGCATGATTCAAATACTTTATCTGGCACAACTGCAAGTTTAAGATATTCGATTACAAGAGGAAATAATGTTTGGGCAAGAAATGATTTTTTAGGAACAGATACCGTAACTGCTACTAATGGAACAAGTCCAACTGGAGCAGGAACTTTTCCTAATCTAACTTTCGATTTTCCTTATGGAGGTACTTCTGCAGTAGCATCTACTTACATTAATGCTGCAAATACCAATTTATTTTACATGAATAATGTAATGCACGATTTATGGTATCAATACGGTTTTAACGAAGCGAATAAAAATTTTCAAGCCAATAATTATGGTCGTGGTGGTGCGCAAGGAGATTTTGTAATAGCAAATGCACAAGACGGTTCTCAAGCTGCACCAGCTAATTTAAATAATGCCAATTTTTCTGCTGCAACAGATGGTACATCAGGTAGAATGCAAATGTATTTATGGGATGTTGGTCCGCCATTTTTAATAGTAAATTCTCCTTCTGATATCGCCGGAGGAAGAATTGCAAGAGATAATTCGTTTAATCCTGGGCATGTAGATATTCCTAACAGCCCAAGTCCAATTGTATCAGATTTAGTATTGTATAATGATGGCGTCGGTGATGGCTCAGATGCTTGTCAACCTGTAGTAAATGCAGCTCAAATTGCTGGTAAAATAGTAGTTATTAAAAGAGGAGATTGTACGTTTGCATTCAAGGTAAAAGCGGCTCAAAATGCTGGAGCAATTGGAGTAATAATTGTTAATAATGTAAGTGGTGTGATAGGAATGGCTGGTACCGATGCAACAATTACAATACCTGCAATTAGTGTAACTTTGGAAGTTGGTCAAGCATTAATTACAAGAATGCAAACAGAAACGGTAAATGCTAAATTTGAAAAATCATCTTCATTTATAAATACTGATGGCGATTTTGATAACGGAATTATAGCACACGAATATGGTCATGGAATTTCTGGAAGATTATCAGGAAGTTGTTTAGGAAGTTCAGAACAACAAGGTGAAGGTTGGTCAGATTGGTTTTGGCTAATGATGCAAATTAAAGCAGGCGATACAAGAAATGATCCTAGAGGAATTGGTACATTTGCAGAAAACGAACCAACCAATGGTGGTGGAATAAGACGATACAGATATTCTACAAATATGGCTGAAAATCCACATACATTTGGGGCAACTAATACCATGTTTTTTACTGATGCTGATGGTATTGAAATTATAGATGTGCATTCCGTTGGATCTGTTTGGGCTGCAACTTTATGGGATTTAGCTTGGAACTATATTGATAAATACGGTTATGATTCAAATATTTATACTGGAACTGGTGGAAACAATAAAGTAATGCGTTTAGTTCTTGATGGAATAAAACTTGACGGTTGTAATCCATCATTTATTTCGGCTCGTGATGCACTTATTGCGGCAGATCAAGCTACAACTGGTGGTCAAGATTATTGTATGATATGGAAAACTTTTGCAAGAAGAGGATTAGGTGTAAATGCATCATCTGGTACTAATTCTGGAGCTCCTGGAATTCAAGATCAAACAGAGGATTTTACAGAACCAGCTCCAGGTCCAAATTGTACTTTAGCTGTGAACTATTTTGAAAATGAAGATATGTTTAAAGTATATCCAAATCCATCTAATGGAACTTTCAATATTCGTATCAATCAATACAGCGGAAAAGTAAATATGCAAGTTGTAGACATTAACGGAAGAATTGTAAAACAATTAAATAACGAAGATTTCAATGTAGAAAAATCCATCGATTTAAGTTCACTTCAATCTGGTGTTTATGTTTTAAAAATTAATAATAATGAATTGAATTATTCTCAAAAAATAATCAAAAATTAATTCATAAATAATAAATAAAAAAGCGATTCAAATTTTTTGAATCGCTTTTTTTATGACTTTTATTTAAAGAATTAAGTTATGTTTTTAAAAATTTCAACCAAACTATCTACATCTATTTTACAAATTTCCTGTAATTCTAAAACTGTTCCGTGTTCTATAAAATCATCTGGAATACCTAGAATTTTTATTTGATTTTTATACTTATTTTTGGATGAA
>NZ_JAYUPK010000171.1:0-11285 GCF_043760115.1 Flavobacterium sp. | reverse complement strand
CCAACTGGTAAATTATAAGAACGAATTAACTCTCCATCTTTACCATATACTAATAAAGTTGGAATTAATTTTTTATTTCTTCCTTCAGAAATTACTTTTTCTTGGAAACCTGTTTGCTCATCAATTTCAACCATAAACGATTGACCTTGCTCTAAATCTTCGTAAGCAATTTTTCCTGTAAATTCTGAAACAATTACACCATTATATGGATCCCATTTACAAATAGTTGCATTTTTCTCTAAAATGTCTCCATCTTTTACAAAAATACTTGATCCGTAAGGAATGTTATTAGTACTTAAAAGAATACCTGTTTTAATGTCGATAAGTTTCAATTCTGTTGAACGAGAAACTACAATATCAACGTTATTACCATCGCTATCTTCACCTTTTACAGTTTTTAAATCTTCAATTTCAAGTTTTCCTGCAAAACGTGCAACAATACTTGATTCTTCAGATATTCCTCCTGCAACTCCACCTACGTGGAATGTACGAAGTGTTAACTGTGTTCCTGGCTCACCAATAGATTGTGCGGCAATAACACCAACAGCTTCTCCTTTTTGAGTCATTTTTCCAGTGGCAAGATTACGTCCGTAACATTTAGCACAAATTCCTTTTTTAGCTTCACAAACTAGTGGAGAACGAACTTCTACTTTTTCTATAGGTGATTCTTCAATTGCTTTAACAATAGCTTCTGTAATTTGCTCACCTGCGTGAACTAATACATTAGAATCTAAAGGATTGATTACATCTTGTAATGCAACACGTCCTAAAATTCTTTCACCTAGAGTTTCTACAATTTCTTCGTTTTTCTTTAAAGCAGAAACTTCAATTCCTCTTAAAGTTCCACAGTCTACAGAATTCACAATTACATCTTGCGATACATCATGCAATCTTCTAGTTAAATATCCAGCATCGGCTGTTTTAAGTGCAGTATCGGCAAGACCTTTACG
Source organism: Flavobacterium sp. (assembly GCF_043760115.1). GTDB lineage: Bacteria > Bacteroidota > Bacteroidia > Flavobacteriales > Flavobacteriaceae > Flavobacterium. Next base: position 10,335 of record NZ_JAYUPK010000171.1, on the reverse strand, counting down.
AGCACCGTGAGTAGAAATGAAATATTCTAAAATTGAAAGTCCTTCTTTAAAGTTAGAAAGAATTGGATTTTCAATAATTTCTCCACCACCAGCTGTAGATTTTTTAGGTTTAGCCATCAATCCGCGCATTCCAGTTAACTGACGAATTTGCTCTTTAGATCCACGTGCACCAGAGTCAAGCATCATATATACAGAGTTGAAACCTTGTTGGTCTTCTCTAATATTTTTCATTGCAAGTTCTGTTAATTGTGCATTGGCAGATGTCCAAATGTCAATAACCTGATTGTAACGTTCGTTATTGGTAATTAATCCCATGTTATAGTTAGCAGAAATTCCTTCTACTTGAACTCTAGCATCGGCAATTAATTGTGTTTTTTGTTCTGGAATTTTAATATCTCCTAATGAGAATGATAATCCACCTTTAAAGGCAAACTTGTATCCCATATCTTTCATTTCGTCAAGGAAGGCAGCAGTTGTAGGCACGTTAGTTACCGACAAGATTTTTCCAATAATATCACGAAGCGATTTTTTAGTCAATACTTCATTTATAAAACCTGCTGCTGGTGGAACTACTTCGTTAAAAATAACTCTACCGGCAGTTGTTTGAATAACTTTATATACTAATTCTCCAGCTTCATTAAAATCTTTAGCACGAACTCTTACACGAGCATTTAATTCTAATCTACCTTCATTTAAAGCAATATTTACTTCTTCGGCAGAATAAAAAGTTAAATCTTGACCTAAAATTTTATGTTCTGGAGTTGACAAACGTTCTTTGGTCATATAATAAAGACCAAGTACCATGTCTTGAGATGGAACTGTAATTGGAGCACCATTAGCTGGATTCAAAATATTGTGAGAAGCCAACATTAATAATTGTGCTTCAAGAATAGCTTCTGGTCCAAGTGGCAAGTGAACTGCCATTTGATCTCCATCAAAATCGGCATTGAAGGCAGTACACACTAATGGGTGTAGTTGAATTGCTTTTCCTTCAATTAATTTTGGTTGAAATGCTTGAATACCTAGACGGTGTAATGTAGGAGCACGATTCAGTAATACTGGGTGACCTTTAATTACGTTTTCTAAAATATCCCAAACTACTGGCTCTTTTTTGTCAATTATTTTCTTTGCAGATTTTACGGTTTTTACAATTCCTCTTTCGATTAATTTACGAATAACGAAAGGTTTGTATAATTCCGCCGCCATATCTTTAGGAAGACCACATTCGAACAATTTCATTTCTGGTCCAACAACAATTACTGAACGCGCAGAATAATCGACACGTTTTCCTAATAAGTTTTGACGGAAACGACCTTGTTTACCTTTTAGTGAATCTGATAAAGATTTTAACGGTCTGTTAGATTCTGTTTTTACAGCAGAAGCTTTACGAGTGTTATCAAATAATGAATCTACAGATTCTTGTAACATACGTTTTTCGTTTCTTAAGATAACTTCTGGAGCTTTAATTTCCATTAATCTTTTAAGACGATTATTTCTGATGATAACTCTACGGTACAAATCATTCAAATCTGAAGTTGCGAAACGTCCACCATCAAGTGGAACTAAAGGACGCAATTCTGGTGGAATAACTGGAACAACTTTCATAATCATCCATTCAGGACGATTTTCACGGTTTAGGTTAGAGTCTCTAAAAGATTCAACTACTTGCAATCTTTTTAATGCTTCTGTTTTTCTTTGTTTAGAAGTTTCATTGTTAGCGCTGTGTCTTAATGAATAAGAAAGAGCATCTAAATCGGTTCTAGCCAATAAATCCATAATACATTCTGCTCCCATTTTGGCAACGAATTTATTTGGATCAAAATCATCAAGATATTGATTGTCTTGAGGAAGTGTATCTAAAATATTTAAATACTCTTCTTCTGTTAAAAAGTCTAATCTTTGTATAGGTTCACCTTCTGCATTTTTTGCAATACCAGCTTGAATTACTACATATCTTTCGTAGTAAATAATCATATCTAATTTCTTAGATGGCAAGCCAAGAATGTAACCAATTTTGTTAGGTAACGAACGGAAATACCAAATGTGAGCAATTGGCACAACAAGATTAATGTGTCCAACTCTATCTCTACGTACTTTTTTCTCGGTAACTTCTACACCACAACGATCACAAACGATTCCTTTGTAGCGAATTCTTTTATATTTTCCACAAGCACATTCAAAGTCTTTTACTGGACCGAAAATTCGTTCGCAGAAAAGACCATCACGTTCTGGCTTGTGAGTTCTATAATTAATTGTTTCGGGCTTTAAAACTTCACCTCTAGATTCGGCTAAAATTGATTCTGGCGATGCCAAACCAATTGAAATTCTTTCAAATCTTTTAGGCGCAACACCTTTATTATTGTTGTTGTCTCTGTTATTTCTATTATTCATCTTAGTCTTTACTATTGATTTATTTGCAATTAAAAATTGATTTTTAGATACGTTGCATTGCAATTTCTCTACATCCACGAATTACTTCTCTAAACTTCAAAACTGATTTTTGAAGTGCTAATTATAATATTTGAAAATTTTATAAAAAATCGGAACGTTTTACGGGTCTAAATCTTAAAAACCTATTTATTGTCAAGTAGATACGTTACAATGTAACGCATCTACAGACATTTTTATTATTTATTCTTCTAATCTAATATCTAAACCAAGACCTTTCAATTCGTGCATTAATACATTGAATGATTCTGGTAATCCTGGTTCTGGCATTGATTCGCCTTTTACAATTGCTTCGTAAGTTTTAGCTCTACCAATAACATCATCCGATTTTACAGTTAAAATTTCACGTAGTGTACTTGATGCTCCATAAGCTTCAAGTGCCCAAACTTCCATTTCTCCAAAACGTTGACCTCCAAATTGAGCTTTACCTCCAAGTGGTTGTTGCGTAATAAGTGAGTATGGACCAATTGAACGCGCGTGCATTTTATCGTCAACCATATGTCCTAATTTTAACATATAGATAATTCCAACTGTTGCTGCTTGATGAAAACGTTCTCCTGTACCACCATCATATAAATAGGTATGTCCAAATCTTGGAATTCCAGCTTCGTCAGTATAACCATTAATTTGATCTAAAGTAGCACCATCAAAAATTGGTGTTGCAAACTTTTTACCTAATTTTTGACCTGCCCAACCAAGAACGGTTTCATAAATTTGTCCAATATTCATACGAGAAGGTACACCAAGTGGATTTAAAACTATATCTACTGGAGTTCCATCTTCAAGGAAAGGCATATCTTCGTGACGAACAATACGCGCAACAATACCTTTGTTACCATGACGTCCAGCCATTTTATCACCTACTTTTAATTTACGCTTTTTAGCAATATAAACTTTTGCTAATTTCAAGATTCCAGCTGGCAATTCATCTCCAACAGTAATTGTGAATTTTTCTCTACGTAAAGCACCTTGTAAATCGTTTAATTTAATTTTATAATTGTGAATTAAATCATTAACTAAACGGTTAGTATCATCATCTGCAACCCATTGACCTTTGGTTAAGTGAGCAAAATCTTCAACAGCATAAAGCATTTTTTGAGTATATTTTTTACCTTTTGGTAAAACTTCTTCACCCAAATCGTTCATAACACCTTGAGATGTTTTTCCGTTTACGATTAAGAATAATTTTTCTACTAGTTTGTCTTTTAATTCAACAAATTTTGTTTCAAATTCTAGTTCAAGAGATGTTAAAGCATCTTTGTCTTGCGTTCTTTTTCGTTTATCTTTTACTGCTCTTGCAAATAATTTTTTATCTAAAACAACTCCATGTAATGATGGTGATGCTTTTAATGAAGCATCTTTTACATCTCCAGCTTTGTCTCCAAAGATTGCTCTTAGAAGTTTTTCTTCTGGTGTTGGATCAGATTCTCCTTTAGGTGTAATTTTTCCGATAAGAATGTCGCCAGGTTTTACTTCAGCACCAATTCTAATCATTCCGTTTTCATCTAAATCTTTAGTTGCTTCTTCAGAAACGTTAGGAATATCATTAGTTAATTCTTCGTTACCTAATTTAGTATCTCTAACTTCTAATGAATAATCGTCAACGTGAATAGAGGTGAAAATATCATCACGAACCACTTTTTCAGAAATTACAATTGCATCCTCAAAGTTATATCCTTTCCAGGGCATAAAAGCTACTTTTAGGTTTCTACCAATAGCTAATTCTCCGTTTTGAGTTGCATATCCTTCACAAAGTACTTGACCTAGTTGAACTCTATCACCTTTTCTTACGATAGGTTTCAAGTTAATCGATGTACTTTGATTGGTTTTTCTAAATTTGATTAATTGGTATGTTTTTTCATCAGAATCAAAACTTACCATTCTTTCTTCTTCAGTTCTATCGTATTTAATAGTTATCATATTAGCATCTACGTACTCTACAGTACCTTCGCCTTCTGCATTTATTAACACTCTAGAATCTGATGCTACTTGACGCTCTAATCCAGTTCCAACAATTGGAGCTTCTGGACGTAATAAAGGAACGGCTTGACGCATCATATTTGATCCCATCAATGCTCTATTCGCATCATCGTGTTCTAAGAAAGGAATTAATGACGCAGAAATTGAAGCAATTTGATTAGGAGCAACATCGGTATAATGAACTTGATTTGGATCTACAACTGGGAAATCGCCTTCTTCACGAGCAATAACTTTGTCGGCAGTTATGTTACCTTTAGCATCCATTTCAATGTTGGCTTGGGCAATCATTTTTCCTTCTTCTTCTTCTGCGCTTAAATAAACAGGTTCAGAAATTAAATCAACTTGTCCGTTAGTTACTTTACGATAAGGAGTTTCAATGAAACCCATTCCGTTAACTTTTGCGTAAACACCAAGTGATGAAATAAGTCCAATATTTGGTCCTTCAGGAGTTTCAATTGGGCAAAGTCTTCCGTAGTGAGTATAGTGAACATCACGAACCTCAAATCCTGCTCTTTCTCTTGAAAGTCCACCTGGTCCAAGTGCTGATAATCTTCTTTTGTGTGTAATCTCAGCCAATGGATTGGTTTGATCCATAAATTGAGATAACTGGTTAGTTCCAAAGAAAGAGTTGATAACCGATGATAATGTTTTAGCATTAATCAAATCTATTGGTGTAAACACCTCGTTATCTCTAACGTTCATTCTCTCACGAATAGTTCTAGCCATACGAGCTAAACCAACACCAAATTGTTGAGAAAGTTGTTCTCCAACTGTTCTAACACGACGGTTTGATAAGTGATCAATATCATCAATCTCTGCTTTAGAGTTGATTAATTCAATCAAATATTTTACAATAGTTATGATATCTTCTTTGGTAAGCACTTGCTTTTCCATTGGAATATCCAAACCAAGTTTTTTATTCATTCTATAACGACCAACTTCACCTAAGTTATAACGTTGATCAGAGAAGAATAATTTATCTATAATACCTCTAGCCGTTTCTTCATCAGGCGGTTCGGCATTTCTTAATTGTCTATATATATGTTCAACAGCTTCTTTTTCAGAATTTGTTGGATCTTTTTGTAATGTATTGTGGATAATTGCATAATCTGCTTGATTATTATCCTCTTTATGCAATAAAATTACTTTTACGTCAGCGTCAAGAATTTCTTCTACATTGTCTTTATCTAGTATAGTATCTCTATCTAATATAATTTCATTACGCTCAATTGAAACGACTTCGCCTGTATCTTCATCAACGAAATCTTCGTGCCAAGTATTTAGTACTCTTGCAGCTAATTTTCTACCAATATATTTTTTTAATCCTGTTTTAGAAACTTTAATTTCTTCTGCAAGATCAAAAATCTCAAGGATATCTTTGTCTCTTTCAAATCCAATTGCACGGAATAAAGTAGTTACAGGTAATTTTTTCTTTCTATCAATATACGCATACATTACGTTGTTGATATCGGTTGCAAATTCTATCCAAGAACCTTTGAAAGGAATTACTCTCGCAGAATACAATTTGGTACCATTTGCGTGAAATGATTGACCAAAAAATACTCCAGGAGAACGGTGTAATTGAGAAACTACAACACGTTCGGCTCCATTTATTACAAATGTACCACTTGGCGTCATGTAAGGAATAGTACCTAAATATACATCTTGGACTATTGTTTCAAAATCTTCGTGCTCTGGATCTGTACAATACAATTTTAAACGCGCTTTTAGAGGAACACTATAAGTTAATCCTCTTTCAATACACTCTTGAATAGTATATCTAGGTGGATCAACAAAATAATCTAAAAATTCTAAAACGAATTGGTTTCTTGTATCTGTAATTGGAAAATTTTCCATGAAGGTATTGTATAAACCTTCGTTGCCTCTTTCGTCAGATTTAGTTTCCAATTGGAAAAAATCTTTAAACGATTTAACCTGAACATCTAGAAAATCTGGATATTGAGGAATATTTTTCGTTGAGGCGAAATTCAATCTTTCAGTCTGATTTGTTATCATCAATGGACAAAATTTTGATTAAAAAAAAGTAATTTTTTTGTGTAAAAACACTGTTTAATTTATACTTTTCCTTTTTATAATCGATACCTCTTTAAAAATGAACCAGGAAAATTTAGTTCGTTTTTTTCATCGTACTGATTAAAAATTTTTCGTATTTTAAACTAATTTATAATAAAATTTTTAAAATTTTATTATACGAAAAATGGTTTAGGTCATTGAGTGATTAAACTCAAGACCTAAACCTAGTTCTAAAACTATGTAAGAGTTATTTTAACTCAACAACAGCTCCAGCTTCTTCCAAAGATTTTTTCAAACCTTCAGCTTCTGCTTTAGAAACTCCTTCTTTAATATTAGAAGGTGCAGCATCTACCATATCTTTAGCTTCTTTAAGACCTAAACCAGTTAGTTCTTTAACTGCTTTAACAACTGCTAATTTAGAAGCACCAGCTTCTTTAAGAACAACAGTAAATTCTGTTTGCTCTTCAGCAGCAGCTTCACTTGGACCAGCCATTACAACTGCAGCTGCAGCTGGCTCAATACCATATTCATCTTTTAAAATCGTAGCTAAATCGTTAACTTCTTTTACTGTTAAGTTTACTAATTGTTCTGCGAATTGTTTCAAATCTGCCATTTTTTCTATCGTTTAAAATGTTTTGTAATTTATTTTTGTTTACTCGTGCGCAATTTATTCTGCTGTTTCACCTTTTTTCTCTGCATGGTTTAATAATGCAGAAATAATTCGTTTAGCAGGAGATTGAAGCAATCCGATGATTTCTCCAATAACTTCCTCTTTAGATTTAAGAGCTGCTAAACTATCTAAAAGATTATCTCCAATATATATTTCATTATTGATGAATGCACCTTTAAAAACAGGTTTGTCAGATTTCTTACGAAAATCTTTAATGATTTTTGCAGGAGCATTTGCTATATCTGCAATAAAAATTGAAGAATTTCCTTTTAATATAGATGGTAAATCACCATATTCTTTTTTAGAAGCTTCCATTGCTTTTTCAAGCAAAGTATTCTTAACTACTTCTAATTTAATTCCAGCTTTAAAGCAAGCTCTTCTTAAATTTGATGTAGTTTCTGCGTTTAATCCAGAAGTATCAGCAATATAAAAAATATTACTTTCAGCCAACTTTGCAGTTAAGTCTTCTATCGCGATTGATTTTTCTTCTCTAGTCATAATAAAATTTGTTAACTACCAATTACACTCCTTTAGGATCTAAAGAAATACCTGGACTCATTGTACTTGATAAGTAAATTGACTTAATGTAAGTACCTTTAGCAGCAGTTGGTTTAAGTTTAATTAATGTTTGAATTATTTCGTGTGCATTGTCTACAATTTTATCAGCATCGAAAGAAATTCTTCCAATTCCTGCATGGACAATACCTGTTTTATCAACTTTAAAGTCAATTTTACCTGCTTTAACCTCTGCAACTGCTTTACCAATTTCCATTGTAACAGTTCCAGTTTTAGGGTTTGGCATCAAACCTCTTGGTCCTAAAATACGCCCTAATGGACCTAATTTTCCCATAATAGCTGGCATTGTGATAATTACATCAACATCTGTCCAACCATCTTTTATTTTTTGAAGATAATCGTCTAATCCTACATAGTCAGCACCTGCAGCTTTTGCTTCTGCTTCTTTATCTGGAGTTACCAAAGCTAATACTTTGGTATCTTTTCCAGTACCATGAGGAAGAGTTACAACTCCTCTAACCATTTGATTTGCTTTTCTAGGATCTACTCCTAAACGAACTGCAATATCTACAGATTCGTCAAATTTAGCAGACGCAACGGTTTTCAATAAAGAGGATGCATCTTTCAATGAATACAATTTATTCTTCTCAATTTTAGAAGCCGCTTCTTTTTGTTTTTTTGTTAATTTTGCCATAGCTTTCTCTTATTTTAGAGGAGAATCTCCAGTTACAGTTATTCCCATAGATCTAGCGGTTCCTGCAATCATGCTCATGGCAGATTCAGAAGTGAATGAATTTAAATCGACCATTTTGTCATCTGCAATAGCTTTAATCTGATCCCAAGTAATACTTGCAACCTTTTTACGATTAGGCTCACCAGAACCAGATTTTAATTTAGCAGCATCCAATAACTGAATAGCAGCAGGAGGAGTTTTTACGACAAAATCAAAAGATTTGTCTTTGTATACCGTTATTTGAACTGGTAATACTTTGCCGGGTTGATCTTGGGTTCTAGCATTAAACTGCTTACAGAATTCCATAATATTAACTCCAGCAGCTCCTAAAGCAGGTCCAACCGGTGGCGATGGGTTCGCAGCACCTCCCTTAACTTGTAGTTTAACTACTTTACTAATTTCTTTAGCCATTTCTTAAAAATTTAACACAACTATCAATTGGAAGCGATTGATGTGATTATTATATATGTAACAAAAATTATACTTTTTCAACTTGCATAAAACTTAATTCTAAAGGTGTTTTTCTTCCGAAAATTTTAACCATAACTTCAAGTTTACGTTTTTCCTCATTAATTTTTTCAATAGTTCCGTTGAAACCATTAAAAGGACCATCAATAACTTTAACAGTTTCCTCTAATTTAAATGGAATTAATTGAGTATCAGTATTTACAGCCAACTCATCAACTTTACCAAGCATTCTATTTACTTCAGAAATTCTTAAAGGAACTGGATCTCCGTTCTTAACTTCACCTAAAAAACCAATAACACTGGTTATAGATTTAATAATATGAGGTATTTCTCCAGCAAGATTGGCTTCAATCATAACATAACCTGGAAAATAAACCTTGTCCTTAGTTATTTTTTTTCCATCTCTAACTTGAACAACTTTTTCTGTTGGCACTAATACTTGAGAAATGTAATCTCCCATTCCAAGTCTGTTAATCTCAGTCTCAATATAAGATTTAACCTTATTTTCTTGACCACTAACAGCTCTTACTACATACCATTTTTTAACTAAATTATCAGCCATTTTTTAATTATGATTTAATCCAATTAAAAAAACCTTCAATAGCTTTAGAGAAAAGTTCATCAACTCCCCAAGTGGCTAATGCAAATACTACTGAAAATAAAGCAACAACAATTGTCAATCGTTGTACTTCTGACCATTCTGGCCAAGTTACATTTGATTTTAATTCTTCAAATGCTTCCGAAAAATAATTAAATACTTTTGACATTTTATATCTTTTTTGCACGGGCGGAGGGATTCGAACCCCCATCAACGGTTTTGGAGACCGCTATTCTACCCTTGAACTACGCCCGTATTATAAAACCAGTGACGAAAAAACGACACTGGTTTTTAAATTTTATTTTTTTGAGATTATTCTACAATTTCAGTAACTTGTCCAGCACCTACTGTTCTACCACCTTCACGGATAGCGAAACGTAAACCAACGCTCATTGCGATTGGACTTAATAATGTTACATCAATAGTTAAGTTATCACCTGGCATTACCATTTCAACTCCTGTAGGAAGCATAATTACACCTGTAACATCAGTTGTACGTACATAAAATTGTGGACGGTAATTATTATGAAATGGTGTATGACGACCACCTTCTTCTTTTTTCAATATGTAAACCTCGGCTTTAAATTTAGCATGTGGTTTTACTGATCCTGGCTTAATAATTACCATACCTCTTTTGATATCAGCTTTGTCGATACCTCTTAAAAGTAAACCTACATTATCTCCAGCTTCTCCTCTATCAAGAATTTTACGGAACATTTCAACTCCAGTAATGGTAGAAGTTAATTTTTCTGCACCCATTCCAATAATTTCAACTGGATCACCAGTATTTGCGATACCCGTTTCGATACGACCTGTAGCAACAGTTCCACGACCTGTGATTGTAAATACGTCTTCAACTGGCATCAAGAATGGTTTTGCAACGTCACG
>NZ_JAYUPK010000170.1:0-31573 GCF_043760115.1 Flavobacterium sp. | reverse complement strand
AACAACTGCGGTTGCGAACCAACAAACGAATCAAGCTGTAGCGAAGAACAACATCAAGCCAACAGAAGATCAGAATTTATTATCACGAAATTGTAATACTAAATCATTAATAATATACAAAATCCGCCAATTGGCGGATTTTGTTTTTATATAATATAATGAAAAACTGTTTGTAGATTTTAAACATAAAAGCAACTATTATTCAAAAAAAAAGATGCCCTAAAGCATCTGTAAATTTTATAGCATCGTTTTTTAAACTTCCGCACCAACAAGTTTTGATGCACTACGATAAGTATAAGTATTAAAAATATGTCTTCTTCCAAAACGTCCTGGAGATTCTGCATTAACCATTTTTACATAAATTGGTCTTGGTACTCCAAAATATTCAAATTTACTTCCGTCTAAAAAAGTTACGTATAAAACAGTATCTTCAAAATGATAATCAGATACGTTAGAGTTGGTAATAGTGTTAGTATATTCAACTTTATCTTTTACTTGAGTTTCTGGCGCAATGCTAACTAGAAAATGATAAGCAGTAATAATAGTTTTGCTTTTTTCTTCAGCAGCCAATCTCTCAGCATCATCTTGTAACGTATCAGGATGATTGTCCTTCATAAAGTTTCTGTAGGTTGACTTTAATTCTTTTAAAGTTGTTGCTTTCGTACTTTTGTATAAAGCTCTGTATTCAATGATTTTTTTTGTACTCATAATAAATTTAATATATATACATTTTAAAAATTTAAATAAATTATAATTTATAAATAACCTAAATTTTTAATTTTTTGCAAAGGTAACAATTTATTTTACAAATAGTATTAAGATTTTGTAAAGTAAAAAAGAAACTTTGGTGGGTTAAGTTTTTAAAAAACAGTGTTTTGTAAAAAATTATAAAATTTAATAAAATATACTTGCACATATAGATAAACGTTGTATCTTTGCACTCGAAACATCGCGGGATAGAGCAGTAGGCAGCTCGTCGGGCTCATAACCCGAAGGTCACAGGTTCGAGTCCTGTTCCCGCTACTAATACAACTCATTACTTTAAAAAGTAGTGAGTTTTTTATTTTAGTTCAATTTTAAAATTATAATTTCTGAGCTCTTATTCGCCACGGCGAACTCAGGTTTGAGTCTTTTATTCTGATTCTAATCACAACTCATTATTTTAAAAAGTAGTGAATTTTTTGTTTTAGAACAATTTTATTTTCTTTAATCTTCCCAGCCACATAAAGTTAATCCTAAATCTTTTGCATCACTTATTGATTTTTTAACTATTTGGTGTTTGCAAGCATTCAATCCTCTGCAAGTTTCTTTATAATGATATTTAGTTGCGCCTTTGCTTTGGCAGATGTAAACATTTTCTGCAAAGTTTGTAAATGAAGTTATTAATATGAATAAAATAAAAATATATAGCTTTTTCATTGAATTTATTTTACTTCTAAATCATATTCGTTTCCAATTTTATCTGTTCCTTTTAATTTACCATAACCAATCCATTCTACTTCAATTTCAATTTCTTCTTTATCAGTATTTATAATTATTCCTTCACCATATTTATCTTCTACATTAATGGTTCCGTAAACTTCATTTCCATTGCTATCATTACCTAAAACATCATAATTGTATTGATAGTCGCCAGATGTTCCAGTCCTATTTTCATATTTATAGGTTGCGTCTTGATGAAAATTAGTTTGATCATCAATTGCGATAGTATGTTCTTCTTGCGGAATAAAATTCTGTGGTTTTGATGCTTCGTTGTTTTTACAACTTGAAACTACTAGTAATGCTATAAATAATTCTAATGCTCTCATTTTAATTAAATTTTATCAAATCTACAGCATTAAGAATTCTGTATTTTACGGAAAACCGTAATCAAGTCATTTTTTTATTAATTAATCGTAAATGTTGCAGTAATTGGAATGTGATCAGAAATTTTTCTTGCTTCTTTTAATGTTGAAAAATCGTTGTAAAAAGAAATTGCTTCTGACTTTAGAATTGTGACTTTTTTAGAATTATACCAAATGTTATCAAATTCTGATGCTAAACAATGATCTAGTTCACATTCTTTTTTTAATGATGTTTTTTGATTTATAAACACACTTTCATAACCCATTTTCTTTAACGGATTAAAAACGGTATGCGATTGTGGACAATTAAAATCGCCAACAAAGATTAAATTTAATGTTGGATATTGATTTGGAAGAAACTTAAAGAATTTTATTTCAGTTTCTGGTTGTTTACTTTTAGTTATGGCGTGAAAATTTACTAGCGTAAACAATTTATTATTAAAAGAAAAAGTAGCATAAAAAGGTTCTCTGTCAATTTCTAAATTGTATTTTTCTTCAAGCCATGGTTTTCCAATAAGTTTTATTTTGGCAGTTTTCCATAAAAATGCATATCGTTCTGTTTTGTAAGCACTGCTTGTGGTTGGTTCGCTAACAACATAATCCCATTTGGAACCTTTTCTGTTTAATTCTTCTGAGAGTTTTGCAATTGCTTGAGTTCCACCATAACCTGCAACTACTTCTTGAATTGCAACGACATCATAATTTTTTAATGTATTTGCAATGTAAATTAGGGTTGAATCTGATTTAGATTTCCCCAAGTTTTCTATATTCCACGATAGGAGTTTTACTTGAGATATTGTAGTTAATGAATAAAGTAGGACAAAATAAATTAAATATTTTTTCACAGAATATTTATTAGTAATGTTATAATATACAATTATTTATAATAAAATATCGCATATTGCGATATGCGATATTCTTTTTTTATTAATGAAATCATTATAATCATTTATTATAATCATAATATTTATTTTCCTTAGCCACACAAGTTTCACAAAAGCGTAATTGCCAAGTTAAAGAAATTTCGTGAATTCCTTGAGTATGTCCAAGTTTGGATGTACTAAAATCATAAGAATAACCTAAATTAAAATTCCCTAAATGAACAGATATAAATGGATTTATAGAGGTTAAAAAATGACTGTAAGTACTTTTACGTTCTGGATTAATTACTGCTGTTGCTCCAAAGCTTAAGTTTTCAAATTTTAAAGCTGTACCTATATCAAGTCTATTAAATTGAGATTGTCTCATATAATTAGCGGTTACTAGTAATTTAGTATTTTCTGGAAATAACATTGATGGTGTATTTTCAAGTTCAAAAGCATATCCACCGTGAATAGATAAAAACAAATCTAAAGGAACGTTTTTTTCGTTTAAAAAAGAAATATTTGGACGATTTAAGTGTTTAAGTGAAGCTCCAAACCATCCACTTTCGTTATCAATTATAAATCCAGCCGAAATATCAATAAAATTAATATTGTTTTTTTGATTTAAAACTCCTTGATCAATACTACTATTATTTATAGCTCCAGTAAAAGAGTTAATTTGATCTTCTAATAATAAATTTTGAAAATTATAGCTTTTTCTTCCATAACCAACTTCAATTGCTGGTCTAAAACTCCATTCATAATTAATATCAACTTTATATGAATAGGCAAAATTAACTTGTAAATAATTATATTTGGTAAACACCTCTCTCTGATTAAGAAAAGTTATTCCTAATCCTGCTTTTTCTCCAACCATTCTATTTAAAAATCCATATTCAGTGTCAATAACCCTATTACCATCTGGCCATTGTCTCCTATGAATGAGTCCTGCTCGCCAATCAAATTGAAATCCTGTAAAACCAGGATTTAAAATTTCTGGAATTAACGAATATTGTGTAAAAACTGGATCTTGTGCTTTACTTTGTAGCGTAAATAAACTTAATATTATAAATAAAACTATTCTAAATTTAATTTTCATTTTGATTTTATTTTATAAGAACGAAAGTTTGATTTTCATTAATTATTGTTCCGTAAAAAGTCTCAGCACTTACCTTAGCATAATAATTACCGTTTTCAGAATTTATATTTTTTATTTTACCATTCCATCCTATCAATACTTCTCCAGTTTCAGAATAGATTAAAGAACCCCAAGTGTCATAAATATCCAAACGAATATTTTTTAAACCTTTTGAAACTGGTCTTAATGTGTCGTTTACGCCATCATTATTGTCTGGTGTAAAAGCTGTTGGCATAACTAATAAGTATCCTTTTTCAACTTTTAATGCAAGATTCGAAACGTATATACAACCAAAATGATATGTTACAGTTTGAGTTACTAAATAATAATCATTGGGAATTAAATAAGTATGAATTGGATTTAACTCATTAGAAAATGTTCCATCTCCAAAATCCCATAAAACAGAAATATAATCTCCAGTAATAGTACTGTTAAATTGAATTGGATCAAGTATTGAATAGATGCCATAACTCGTAAAACCTATTGAATTTTGACTAAAAGTTGGATTTCCTAAAACTGGAAGTAAAACATTTAACGAATAATTTGAAGAACAACCAATTGCATCTGTAGCTGTTAAAGTGACCAAACCATTTTGAGTAGTTGTCATAATTTCATTATTTAAACCACTTACTGTTCCGCTTGACCAATTAAATTGAAAAGGTGGAACGCCACCAGAAACTTGTGCGGTAAAATTTTGAGTAACAGAATTAGTTGCACAGTTAGCAACTGTTGTTGTTGCAACAGTTACTACAATTGGAGATGGTCTAGTTATGCTATATTGAGCTGATTTTACACAACTTCTAGAATCAGTTACAGTTACAGAATAATTTCCTGCTGCAATATTTAATAAATCTTCTGTTGTTGTTCCATTATTCCATACATAATTAAAAGGTGGAGTTCCGCCAGAAACTAATAGATTTATTCCACCACTATTAGCATTGTTACAATCTAAAGCATTTGTAGTATTGGCAGATAAAACTAAAAGTTGTGGTTCTATTATTGTAAAAGTTCTAGAAATTGTGCAAGGTTTTGCATCTGTTATAATTACAGAATAAGTTCCTGCACTTAAATTATTTCTAGTTATTCCTGCTGGACTTCCATCGCTCCAAACTAAATTTACTGGTGCAATTCCACCAACAAAATTTAATACAATACTTCCATCATTGGCTCCAAAACAAGAAATATTGGTTATAACTGGATTTACATCAAACAGTGGTGGACTTGGGATATTAATAGTTGATGATTTTATACAACCAAATGTATCTGTAACTGTAATTGTATAATTTCCTGGTGCAAGATTATTTTGATTTAATCCAATTGCTAAATTGCTCCACTGAATTTGATAAGGTGCATTTCCTCCAGAAATTGTTGTATTAATTGTTGCATCATTATCGCCATAACATTCTATTGGAGTAGTGGTTGCCGTAATTATAATTTCAGTAGATTGTGTTATTGTTACTGATAAGTTTTTTGTACATCCTAAATTATCAGTTACAACCAAATTATAAGTTCCTGCAATTAATATAGTAAGATTTTGGCTAGAACTAGCATATCCATTTGCACCAGTCCAAGAATAAGTATAATTAAAAATTCCAGGCGAAGTCTCTAATGGTGTTCCGCCAGTTGTACTAATTGTAATTGCTCCTGTAGCAAAACCATAGCAATCAACATTAGTTTGACTAACAAGATTTACAGATAAAATAGGAGGTTCTGTGATAGTAAAGGTTAGTGTTTTTGGAGGACAGTTATTGTCATCAGATACAGAAACTATGTATGTTGCAGGACTTAAATTTGTGATATCCTCTGTAGTTGCAAAGTTAGTTCCGTTTTTTGTCCATACATAAAAATAAGTTCCAGTTCCACCAGTTACAGAAATTGAAATGGCTCCATTATTATTGCCAAAACAAGTTATATTATTGTTTACATCTGTTGTTAAAATCATTTCTAAAGGTTCAGTAATGGTATAATTAGTAGAAATTGGACAACCACCAGCATCAGTTATAGAAAGATTATAAAGTCCAGGAATTAGATTAGAAATAGAACTTGCATTTGAAGTAAATGAGTTTGGACCAGTCCAAAGAATTGTATAAGGTGGATTGGTAGAAAATGGAATTCCACCAGTAATATTGGTTGAAATACTTCCATTATTTATTCCATAACATGTGCTGTTTGTTACAACTGCGTTCGGATTAGTTGACGGATTTATTGTAATAGTTACGGTAAAATCTGTACCAATACAATTTCCAGATTTAGGAGTAATTGTATACGTTGCAGTTGCAGGAGAAGTAGTTGTGTTTATTAGTGTTTGACTTATAGAATTTTGCGGTATATTTTGAGATGAACTTCCAGTTATTGATTCTATTGGATTTATTGTTGGCGTTGACCAAGTGTAAGTTGTACTTGCTGGAACTATATCTGAACTAGAATTTGTTGGTGTGATAGTGAATGTTGAATTACTACAAATTGTTAAATTTTGTGATACAATCACTGGAACTTGTTCTATAGTTACTATGGCAGTATTTGATGTAATTATTTCGCAACCACCATATAATGTTGGGAAAGATATTTGACAATAATAATAAAATATTCCTGCTAATGTTGAAGGTGGATTGAATGTTGCTGTGTTTTCGTTATTAAATATTGCTCCTCCAACATTTGAATTTACAGTATTACTAAACCATTGATAGGTTGGAGTTCCAACACCATTTATATAATTTACACTTAATAAAATAGGGTTGTTACCCAAACAAACCGTACTTGAAATTGGATTATCAGAAATTGCAGGAGCAACATTTATAATTATTTCTGACGTTTGGGATGTAACATTACAGCCAATTCCGTTAGGTTGTGTAATTTCGCAGTAATAATAAATTGTACCATTATTGGTTGTAGATGGTGTGAAAATTGCATTTATTTCTCCATTTAAAATTATTCCATTTGTTGTAGAATTAATTGTATTGCTATACCATTGGTAATTATAAATCCCAATTCCGCCAGTTGCCGTTACTATTAAATTTATTGGTATTGCATTTTGACAAAGAGTTTGATTAGGAATTGGTTGAGAAATAACAATAGGATCATTTATAACATTAATTTCTGCTACATTACTTGAAATAGTTCCACAACCATTCCCAGTAAAACTAATTTTAACATAGTAATAAAAGATACCTGTAGCAGTAAAAACTGGCGGAATATAAGTTGAATTGGTTGCTCCAGAAATTAAATTTCCAGTAGAATTAGAATTTGTTGTATTGCTATACCATTGGTAACTTTCAGTTCCTGTACCATTTATAAACGTAACCGAAAGTGGTATTGCAATTGATCCTCCTATGCAAATAGTTTGATTTAATAATGGTTGATTTTCAATTGTGCTTTGTGGATTTATAGTTACTACAGCAACATCAGTAAAAATATTGGAACAACTACCAACTAAATCTGGAAATTTAATTACGCAATAATAATAAAAAATTCCTATATTATTTGATGGCGGATTAAAAGTTGAACTTGTTTCGGTTGGAATTAAATTTCCATTACTATTAGAATTGATACTATTAGAATACCACTGATAAGTTGGTGTACCAACACCATTAGAATAGGTAAATGATAATGTTGTTGCAGTACCATCTTGACATACTGTACTTGAAATTGGCTGATTTAAAATGGTTGGTGAAGTATTAATTACAATTGTTGAAGAATTACTTTTTACAGAACAAGCTATGCCAGTTTGTGTTACTTCACAATAATAATAAAAAGTTCCTACTGTATTTGTTGGCGGTGTAAAACTAGTAGAGTTTGTTCCAACAAGAGTTCCACCTGAATTTGTAGAGGTAGTAGTTTGAAACCATTGATATGAATTAGTTCCAATTCCTCCAGAAGTTGTAATTGTTAAATTAGTTGGCGTTTCGTTTTGACAAAGTGTTTGAGTTAATAAAGGTTGAGCTGTTACTAAAGGATCATCAACAACAATAACTTGTGCTATAGTACTAATTATTTCACCGCAACCATTTCCATTAAAACTTATCTTAACGTAATAATAATAAATTCCAGCTGTTAAATAAATTGGAGGTAAATAAGTATTAGAATTGGTTCCTACTTCAGTTCCATCAGATGTAGAATTAATTGAATTACTATACCATTGATAAGTTGGTGTTCCTGTTCCATTATTATAAGCAACCAATAAAGGATTTACAATAGAACCACCAACACAAACACTTTGATTTGGTATTGGTTGTAAGTTTATAGTTGGTGCAGCATTTACAGTAACAATTGCCGATTGTGAAATTGTGTTTAAGCAAGATGTTGCATTAGAATCTTGAACATTTATTAAATTATAAGTATATATTCCCAAAGCATTGGTTGGCGCATTTAATGTAACACTATTTCCAGTTAATGTTGCAATTGTTTGATTGGTTCCGCCGTTTATATTATAGGTAAAAGTATAAGGTGCATTTCCTGCAGAACCTGTAAAAGTAATTGGAGGATTTGTAGCATTTAAACAAACATCAATAGTTCCTAATATAGTTACTGTTGGACTTGGGTTGACTTTAATTGTAAAAGTTTGATTTGTTCCAGTACAATTAACGCCACCATTTGTAAAAGTTGGAGTAATTGTTACTGTAGCAATTAATGGAGTTGAACTAGTATTCGTTGCATTAAAACTTAGAATAGAACCAATACCACTTCCTGCTAAACCAATACTTGTATTAGAATTTGTCCAAGAATAAGTTGTTGTTCCTCCTGTATTATTTGTTGTAAAAACTATTGTTGGTATAGAATTTCCGTTACAAACTTCAATAGTATTAATTGTATTTACTTGACCTGATGGATTTACTGTTATCGTAAAATTTTGTGGAGTTCCTATACAATTTAAACTTCCACTTGTAAAAGTTGGTGTAACAGAAATTGTTGCAGTTACAGGTAATAAACCAGTATTTATGGCTGTAAATGATAAAATATTTCCGTTTCCAGTAGCAGGTAATCCTATACTTGGTGTATCATTTGTCCAATTATATGATATAGTTCCACCAGTAGTTGCACTAGAAAATTGTATAGTAGGTAAATTATTTCCGTTACATACATATTTGTCTATAATTGTATTTACACTAGCATTTGGCGAAACAGAAATTGTAAATTGTTTGGTTGCTCCAGAGCAAGAAGTACTTCCAACTAAATAAGTTGGGGTAACAATTATAGTAGCAACTTGTAAACTATTTCCAGTATTTATGGCTGTAAAACTTGGAATGTCTCCTGTTCCAGACATACTTAATCCAATGGAAGTATTAGAATTTGTCCAGTTATAAGATGTTGTTCCAACAGTATTTGAAGTCGAAAAATTTATAGTAGGAATTGTACTTCCATTACATACAGAAATGGTATTAGGTTGATTTACTTGTGCCGATGGATTTATTGTTATCGTAAACGTTTTAGGTGTTCCAATACAACTTATATTTCCTAAAGAATAAGTTGGAGTAACTGTAATTGTTGCTACCAAAATAGACGTAGAAGTATTAGTTGCTGTAAAATTTAGATTTCCGTTTCCGCTTGAAGGTAATCCTATTGCAGGTGTATTATTTGTCCAATTATAAGTTGTTGTGCCAGTACCACTATTAGATGTTGAAAAATTTGTAGTAACGTTATCACCATTACATTTTGGTAAATCTGAGGGTTGATTTACTTGTCCTGTTGGATTTACTGTGATTATAAATGTTTTTGAAACGCCATTACATACAGTACTTCCTCCAGAAAATGAAGGTGTAACTGTGATAGTTGCAGTAATTGGGTTGCTAGTTGTATTTGTTGCTGTAAAACTTGGAAGATTTCCGTTTCCTGATGCTGCAAGTCCAATGGAAGTATTAGAATTTGTCCAAGAAAATGTAGTTCCAGTTGGATTAGTTGTTGTAAAATTTATAGCATTTGTTGTTGTGTTATTACAAAATGATATCGGTGGCGGTTGATTTACTTGTGCTGCTGGATTTACATTAATAACATAATTTACCATTGCACCAGTACATGTTTCAATTTTTGGAGTAATAACATAAGTAACCGTTCCAACAGAGGTATTACTTGTTGAAATAGTTTGAACTGGAATTGTATTGGTGCCAGAAGTAAAAAAACCTGTTACACCTGTTGTAGCTGTAGCAGTCCAAGTAAAAGTAGCATTTGATGGATTTGCAGTTAAATTTACAAGAGTTGTTGCTGTGCCAGAACATATTGTTTGGCTTAAACTAGAATTTGTAATTGTAGGTGATTCGTTTACTGTAAAACTTTGCGTTGCCGTATTTGATGCGCCACATTCGTTTGTAACGATTAAAGAAACTTGAAACGTTCCAGTTGTTGAGTAGTTAATTGTTCCAGGATTTAATGTATTTGCGGTACTTGGATTTCCACTTGGAAAACTCCAAGCATAAGTTAACGCATTTGATGGTTGCACACATGCAGGAACATTCGCAATAGGATTTATAGTTGCCGTTCCACAAGAATTATTTATTGGTGCAATAGAAACTGTTGGAGGTTTTTTTACTGTTACGGTTTGCATTGTATTAAAACTACCGCAAGAATTGGTTACCGTTAATTTAATTGCATAATTACCTGCTTCTGTAAAATTATAGGTTGCATTTGCAGAAGTTTGATTTGGAATTGGAGCTATTGCTGTGCCACAATTTGCAGCAGTGTAAGTAACTTGCCAATTATAGGTTGGCGTTGTGCACGAATTTGTTACAACTGTATTATTTGTTGCAGTTATTGCTAAAGGTGTACAACCAGAAGTTGTGTTTAATGTGAATTGTGGAGTTAATGGTGGTTCTATGCAGATGGTTTTAATTATACTTTTTATATCACAACTATTTCCAATATAAAGAGTTATCGAATAAGTTCCAATAGTATTGAAATTAATTGTTGGAGCATTTACACCGTTACTCCAGCTATCTATATCAGTTGCATTTCCTCCATTGTTACCTAATCCACTTGCCGACCAACCAGTTGCTGGCGAAATTGTCCAATAAAGCGAAGGCGGAGAGATACAACCACTTTGACCTATTATTGAGCCAGGATTTGATGTGTTTAAAATATTTATTGTAGAATTTATACAACCAGGATTTGGTGAAATTGAAAAGTTTGGAGTTGGTGGAGTACTTATTATTATTGGACCTACTGTGGTTAATGCTGGAGGAAAACAAGGATTAGTAATAGTCATAGATGCAACAAATGAGTTAGGTATTGAACCTGTCCCAGTTGGGTTATTACCACAAGATGAAGTAGTGTAAGTATGTGATACAGATGATGGTGCATTTGGATGAATATAAGTTATTGATTGACCATCACCAAAATCTATAATATATTGTGTGCCCGGAACATTTTCAGATGGAGCAATTATTGGAAAAATAATTGTTTTAGGACTACAACCTGAAAGATTACCAGGATTTCCAAGTGATCCTGATGGAGTATTTCCGACAAATATTCCATAATTTTTTGAATATATACAGCCCTGATTAGTTGTTAAAGATATAATTAATGTGTAAAAACCTTGATTATAAGTGTGTGTTAAATTTGAAGTAAAATTTGGGAGATTTACTATTGGACTTGAATCACCCCAATTTAAAGTATAAGAAGTAACTTGATTCTGATTTAAAGTTTGATTTACTATGTTTATTACTCCTGTTATACTATTTATGCATCTTGTAAAATACGTTAAATTTTGAAAAATTGCGGTATTTGTTGTTCCATTAGCACCTAAAACAGGTTCTATTTTTGGATAAACTGTAACGCTAATTGGCATTGAAGTTGAAATACATCCATTAGAATTTGTTACAGATACACTATAATTGCCACTATTAATTGCTGAATAATTTGCAGATGTTGCATTTGGAATAGTAACACCATTTAAATTCCATTGATAAGTTAAACTAGAATTATTAGATGTTGAAATTAAAACATTATTTCCTTCACAAAAAGTTGTAACGCCATTAGTTGTAATTGTTGGTTGAGTTGGAAGTGCATTTATAATTACTGTGGCAGAACCAGTTTGAGTTTGAGTTCCAGAAGTGTCTTGAACACTAACCAAACTATAAACAAAAGTACCAGAAACAGAACTATTTATATTAACTGTAACAGAACTATTACTTCCAATTGAAGAAATTATTGGTTGAGTCATTCCATTTATTGAATAAGTAAAAGTATAAGGCGCAGTTCCGCCAGCACCAGTAAATGTAATTACTGGATTAGCAGCATTTTGACAAACAGTTGTACCTCCAGTTATAGTGGCTGTTGGAAGTAACACATCATTTGAAAATGCCAATGCGCAATAAAAAAGTAGTGCAATTATTAAATATAGTTGTTTCATTATATATGCAATTTATTTTAATTTAAAGAATTCAAAAATACCTTGTTAAATTTTCTTAATTATACGTATTTGTTAATTTTAACATTGATATAATATTAAAATTACTTTGGTTCTTAAAATCATTCTAGTATGAGATTTTTTAATCATCTAATTTGTATATATTATACACATACATAAAATCTTCAAAATCTACATATATTTGACTCCTTCCTTCTTGAGAATATAATTTTACTAGTCTTACAATACATTTTATTCCATCTTCATTTACACATAGCCATTTAATAGTTTTGTCTCCATCTTGATCTATTTCAGATTCATAAGATTTTATAATGTCATAAACTTGATCTTCTTTGCTAAATATTTTAATTCTATCATTATCTGGATCAATAATTAGTAATATTTCAACTTCTTTAAAATCCGACCATTCTGTCCAAATTTCAGAAATTTCATTTTTACTTCTTGAGGCAAAACCAGTAGTTTTACACTTAATTATTTGCGAATAACTATTTAAATTAAATAAAATAAACAGTAGTATAAATATTGTTTTATGCATAGTTTATATCAAATTATCTTAATAACCATCATATGCTGGAGCTGCTATAGAATCTACTGTTTCTGTGGCAGCAGCTGCGGTAGAATCTACTGCTTCAGAATCATATTCTTGATTATCATAGCTCACACTATCATTATTATTTTTTACAGTAGATATATATCCAGAAATATCATAATCACCCTTAACGATAATAAAAAATACAAGATTGTTAGTATTATTAATCACAATTTGTTTTTCTTTATTTTTATAGATTGAAACTTCATTATTATCTATAAATCCTTCTTTAACCAATTCATAACCTTTTAATTTTGCTTTTAGCATTGTGCATATATTTTTAGCTTTACCATATGCTTTACCTGATAATTTAATTTCATAAATATATCCGTAAGGCAAATTATTTCCCATAAAAACTTTATTGTAGTTAGAATTATAATCAAATGGTGTTCCTAATGCTTCAAAAGAATAGGTAGCATCTGTTGTAATTTTTTTATCACTTATTATTTTTAAGTTGGAATCATAAGTATTTAAACTTGCGCTATTGATTTTGAATTTTTGAACAATTTGAGAAAAATTATTAGTAAAAGTTAATCCTTCTAAAGTTTCATAATTAATTTCATCAACAATTTTATTTATATCAAAATAATCTGTCTGAATACTTTCGTAGACTGTTTCTCCAGTAATTACATAGGTTAAATAGTCATAGGAAAACCCATCAAATTGAGGATTAATTAAATACTTTCCTTCTTTATCTATAAAACCAGTTTTATCGCTACTTTGTACCAATGCAATGTTATTATTGAAGGAAGCGGCATAGTTAAATTGTGGATTAATAACTATTTTGCCTTTCTTATCTATGTAACCATATTGCTTATCTATTTTTACAGATGCAAGGTCATTTCCATTAAACTTTTGAGCTGTTTCAAATTGTGGATTTATTATAATTTTTCCTTTTCCATCACACCAACCATACTTATCCTCTTGCATAAATAAATACATATTTCCATCTTTAGAAAGACTAGAAAATTGCGGATTTATAATATATTTTCCTTTTATGTCAATTACGCCAGCTTTATCTTTTAAATAAACTACAGCAGTATTATTTTCAAAACTTCGTGCATCATCGAATTGGCAATTTATTGTAATCTTACCATCAGTATCAATGAATCCCCATTTATCATCTTTATTTTTAACAGCGCATTTGTTTTCAGTAAAATTTAAGACTTCTTTAAATTGTGGATTAATTTTAATTTTACCATCATTATTTACAAAACCCCATTTATTGTTTACACTATCAGATTTAGAAAATGCTGCAAGACCATTTTTAAATATTCTTACATTTTCAGCTTCTTTCAATGTAAACTTAATTTCACCATTTTTATTAATTGCATTTGGTGCTCCATTTTCTGAAACTACCCAAGCAATATCTTCACTAAAAATTGTTGCCGATTTATAAGTTGGATTTATTAAATATTTCCCATCGGTGTCTATAAAACCCCATTTGGCATTTTCTCCAGATGTTTTCACTAGGGCTATACCATTTCTAAAAATACTTGCATCAGAAAATTGAGGATTTATGACAATTTCTCCTTTAGTATTTACATACTCAAAGTTTTCTCCCATTTTTACAGGAATTAAAGAAATGTTTTCAATCTTAGAATTTGAATTACAAGAATATAGTAAAAGTGTAAAAATTGAGTATAATATAATTTTTTTCATTTGTTAATAATTTAGTTTTTGATTAATTAATTGAAATTTAGATTTATTACTTTCTACATTCTAGACAAAATCTCTTTTTTAGTGCTATCAAATTCTTCTTGAGTAAGAATTCCGTTGTCTAACATTGTTTTTAGTTTAGTTAACTTTTCCATTGGATCTTCGGCTGTAGTTGGTTGATTTTGTGTATTTGGATTGTTAATTGTAATTCCTCCACCAGCAGTTGCTCTTTTATCTTCAAGATCTCTTTCTCGTCGTTCCTCTCTTTTTTGCTCTTCCATTTCTTGTGCAAATCTATAAAGTCTTCTTGCTTGTGCTTTTGGAATGTCTTCAATGCTATCCGTTTGTCCAGAAACTGTTTTTATAGTAATTGTTGCGCCAAAAAAGCTTTCTTTTGTGTGAACATCTGCTACATTTAGCCAAGAATAATCTTTAAATTCTAAGGTTAATCCGAATGATTTTGGTCTAACAACTATTATTCTTTTATTGGTTAATGCAATACAATCTGGCGAGAAATTTACTCCCAACGTTTTCTTTTGTACGGCTATGTATTGAATTTCTTCATTACTTGTACAATATTCTTGAACTTTTGGTAAAATTTTTTCAATAACCTTAGCATCTTGTTCTTCGCTAATTAAATCTTTTAATGATATCATAATTTTATTTTTTATTAATTAATATTTTTTATTAATTGTATTTATTATATTTTCCTACCCATCAACCGCATCAAAGTTGTAATTATTCCTAACATTAGAAAAGTAAAAATCTTCAATATCTTGTGCTTTCATCAACGAAACATATTCGTCTATTGGCACGTTGTAATAATGGTGAACGGCATTTAAATTAAATTCTATTTCTAGAATTTGGGTTACTTCATCATAACCAACCTCTTGAATGTTGTCAGTATTTATTGGAAATCGTTTCATAAAAAATTATAGTTTAAGTAGGTTAATAAATTATCTGCCAAACTTAAACCCAATAAAAGTGTGTATTTTACGGAAATCCGTAAAACAGTAAAAAAAAGTAAAAAAAAGTGAAAATAGTTTAATTAAGCAATGCCCAAATCTTTAGCAATGGCTATTAAATGCACGGTATTCTTGGCTTTGAAGTAGTCTTTTAATTTGCCCAATCTTTTTTCAATAGCACTCTTACTATTGGGTTTTATTTCTAAATCTTTAAAAATGGTTTCCATTTCTTCTAGAGAAGTTCCAAGAGAAAGTTGCTTTATAAGTTGTATATCGAAATTGTCTATTTCGTGTATTACTTTATCTTGAAGTAAATGTGCCATTTGTGGCGAGATGTATTTATGATCTTCTTTGGTAATTGTTTTTATGGCAGTTTTTAATTCGCCAATACTTTTTCTGCCTTTATTTATGTAGGCATCAATGTTTAAATTTTCGAACAATGATTTTATTCTAAAACTTTTATCTTCTATAGAGTAAACAACGACTTTAATATTGGGTTGGATTTTTTTTATTGCTTCAATTAAATCTTCGCCAGTATACATTTTTACTTTTCTGTGATCGGCTTTAAATGATAAATCGGTAATCAATAAATCGTAAGGTTGGTTGTCTAAAAGTGCTTTTTTTATTTTAAGTAAAGCATCATCACAATATTTTGCATGTTGAATTTCTTGCACTTTTAACGACTGCAAAGTTTGATTTACAGCTACTGTTATACTGTCTAAATCTTCGGCAACTACTACTTTTTTAAACATAGGTCAATTTATTTTGGCGCAATTAGGGTTGCTTTAAATCCTTTATTAGATTCTGTTTCAAAAGTAATAGTTCCTTTTACAACTAAAATACGGTTTTCCGCATTTTGAAGTCCGCTTTTAAATTTTAACATTTCAGATGTGCCAATTCCGTTGTCTTTATAGGTAATTTCTACAGTGCTTTTTTGGGTCTTAAACCCTATAATTACTATGGTACACTGACTGTGCTTTTTCATGTTTACAAGTAATTCTTGCACGATTCTAAAAAGTGAAATTTTAACTTCTTTTTTTACATTTTGCCAATTTATAGCATTCGAATCTTGAACAATTACATTTACATCATTAGAAATATAACTAGAAATCATAGCCATTAAATTCTCTTGAAATTTAGTTCCAGTTTCTATATCGCTATTTTCTTTTGCAATATTTCTTGTTCTTGCATAAATGGTATCTAATGTATCTAATAAATATTCTTTATTTTCATCTGAATTTAAATCTTGATTTTCTGCAAATGTCATGGCGTTAAAAACATCATTTGCTAGTTCATCGTGCAGTTTTTTAGAAATTCTAGTTTCTGTTTGATAGACAATTTTTTGAAGTTTTCTTTTATTTCTTGATTTATAAAGAAAATATAAAAGTATTCCGATTAATATTAGTAATCCAACTAATACAAACAATAGCGAATTTTGATTTTTATATTTTACAGCTTCTGTAGTAGCTTTTTTACTATCGTATTTTATTTTAGAAAATTCATTTTTAGCAATTTGTCTTACTCTGTTTATACTATCAGAAATTTTAAATTGTATCTGAGCTAATTTTTTAGATTGGTTTGAATTGCTAGTACTAATTAAAAATTTTAATGCTAAAATTCTATCATTTGGAACCTTATTTATTGTGGCAATTTTATATGCTTTATCAGCAAATGAGTTAGCTAAGTCTGAATTAGAATTTTGATAATATTCAGACAAATGAATTAATGACGAAGTGCTATCATAATCTAATTTTAAACTATCTCTTATCTGTAAGGATTGATTTAATAATGAAATTGCTTTAGGATTATTTAATTTAAAATAAGTAAAACCCAAATTATCTAGTATTCTTGCATAATTGGCTTTGTCGTTTTTTACAGAATCATTTTGAAGTACATTTTCTAAAACTGTTTTTGCCTTAATAAAGTTTTTAGCTTCCATAAAAACATGAGCACTATTATTTTTTAATACACATTTTTCTGATTCGGTTTTAGATAAATTTAGGCATAAATTATTATATTTTAATGCGTTTTTATAATCAAATTGTTCTAAATAAATCAACTCAAGTAGGTTATAAATAGTTGAAATATTTTTATACTCTGGAAAAGTTTTTAAAGCTTCGGTTGCATTTTCTTCGCTTCCTGCAAAATCACATTGTATTAGTTGAACATCAGCCATAAAAAAAAGGGCATATACAATTTTTTCTTTTTCTTTTGGATTATATAGCAATTTGGCTTTATTAAAATAATAAAAAGTACTGTCAAATTGTTGTTTTTCATAATTTGATAAACCTTTTTTTAATAAGAAATCTGCTTCTTTAGTTTCATCTTTTTTTTTAGTTTCTGTGCAAGAAAATAAAATAGAACTTAAAAGGAGTGTAAAAATAAAATTCGGAAAACGAAATTGTAAATATTTCATTTTCCGAAAATATTCAATTTATTTTGATTTAAAAAATAAAACTTTAAAAAAACCATTAAGGCATTAGATTTATTAAGATTCATTAAGATTTCGGTTTCTTAATTTTCTTTAAATGACTTAATGGTTAAAAAAAGTGGTATTATGGTGTTGGTGGTGGTGGAACAACTTTGCCGCCTTGTCCACCAATTCCGTATGATTGATTCGCTTTTAATGATTTAGAAAAATCAACTTTAACAATTTCACTTCTTTTTTCATTAGAAGAAGTTTTTAAATTTGAATCTTTGCTGCACGAAACGGCAACACCTGCAACTGCCACTAAGGCAATTAAAAATAAGTTTTTCATAAAATATGATTTTAAAAAAATTTAACATAATTGTGGCTCTTCAGGATTATCCTAAAGTGAGCGATAACAGAATTTACTGTTGGTTTTTGTGAGTACTCAATGCATTTTGGGAAGAGAAGCGTGCTGAAACAAAACCTTTTAAATAGTCTTCCCAACTAAAAATTGGTTTTGTACAGCAACACTTTTTAGAACTAGTTTTGTACATTTGTTCCTATCGCGAAATAGATCAAGAACTAATTCTGAGGCAAAGGAATGTGGTTTTTGAGTGAGTGTTTATGCGGAATTCCGGTAATTCCTAGCATTACTAAAGATTCCTAATAAATCCTAATATGAGTATAAATTACAATTGGCTTGAAGAATATAAAAAAGCAATTAGAGCAAAATATGAAGTAGAAAAAACAGAAATTTATTCAAGTTTTTTATTAAATCCATCAAGAGCACAATTAAGAAAATTGTGTGTTGAACGCTTTAAAGAAAATTTAAATTCAGATGATTTAAGAAGTTTTAAATTGTTTTTTGGATTTGAATTTGCATATGATAATTTGAATAAATTAAAACTTCATACAGATAAATTTAGACCAATAGAAACTTTTTTTAAACGAGAAACCGATTTGACAGATATTGAAGGATTAAATATTGCTGCAATTCTTGTAAATTTTAATCCAAGACCTTTTAACAAATTCAATAAATCTGATTTTTCTGTAACTGAAGATAATTTTAAAGAAGATTTAAAAACTACTATTCCACAACAAAAAGAGTTTAAAACAAATTCATTTTCTGCTGCTGCAAATGCTGGAATTAGTACTATAAAACTAAACACTAATTCAATTAAGAAAAAAGCAGGAATAACAACTTTGGCTGTAACAATTTTATTTTCAATAGGTTATACCACTAACAATATATTTTTTAAAGAGAAAGAATGTATGCAATGGAAAGAAAATCATTATGAAATGGTAGATTGTAAAAGTGATAAGTTACTATTAACAAACAATTGCAAACCAGAACCTTATAATAAAGAAGAGTTTGCCAGAAAAAAACTAAAAGTGTGCGACACAACCACTTTTTTTAAAGCAGATAAACCAATAGTTTGGTATTGTAAAAAAAATAATTCAGTTTGTTTTTTCAATATGGATGGGAAAAATCCCGAAAACGGAGTCGAATTAAAACAGATTACGCAACACATGATAGACAAATATGTGCAACCATTACAATAAGAAAGCTTACTTTTGCAAAAAATTTACTTTTTAACTGGTGTGGCATTTTATTTATAAAGTAATTTTTATATTATGTATTAAAGATTAATTAAATAAAAAATGTCACATTGAGCTTGTTGAAATGCTTTATATATTTCGATACTTCCTATGTCAGTACAAGCGAATTTAAAAAACAGAATATCATTTATTTATTATTATTATGACACACAAAGCAGGTTTTGTAAACATTATAGGCAATCCAAACGTTGGAAAATCTACGTTAATGAATGCATTTGTTGGCGAACGATTATCAATTATTACTTCTAAAGCGCAAACTACAAGACATAGAATTTTGGGAATTGTAAATGGAGACGATTTTCAAATGATACTTTCAGATACGCCAGGAATTATAAAACCAGCGTATGAAATGCAAGAATCTATGATGAATTTTGTAAAATCAGCGTTTGAAGATGCTGATGTGTTGATTTATATGGTAGAAATTGGTGAGCAAGAATTAAAAGACGAAGCATTTTTTAATAAAATTATTCACGCCAAAATTCCAGTATTGTTGTTGTTGAATAAAATTGACAATTCCAATCAAGTTCAGCTAGAAGAGCAAGTAGCTTTTTGGACTGCTAAAGTTCCTAATGCAGAGATTTTTCCAATTTCTGCTTTAAAGAATTTTAATGTTCCAGAGGTTTTTGCAAGAATTATACAGCTTTTACCAGAATCGCCAGCGTATTATCCTAAAGATACATTGACAGATAAACCAGAACGTTTTTTTGTAAACGAAACTATTAGAGAGAAAATCTTGTTGTATTACAATAAAGAAATTCCCTATTCAGTAGAAATTGAAACCGAAGAATTTCTAGAAGACGAAAAAATAATTAGAATTCGTGCTTTAATTATGGTAGAACGTGATACTCAAAAAGGTATTATTATTGGTCATAAAGGCGAAGCTTTGAAAAGAGTTGGAGTAGAATCTAGAATAGACTTAGAAAAGTTTTTTGGCAAGCAAATTCATCTTGAAATGTATGTTAAAGTCAATAAAAACTGGAGAAGTAATACTAATATGTTGAAACGATTTGGGTATAATCAGTAGCGTTTTTAGTTAATTGTTTATAGTTTTTGGTTTGTTGTTTTGTTATGAAAATATTTCTTGATTGAAACATCAAAATTATTACTTAGATAATTTTTAGCCCAGATTGAAATGAAAATCCTTGCGAAATGAAAAGCTAATTTTTCTAAGCCAAAAACTGCGACCAAAGAAGCACGTTTATGGTTATAGAAAAATAGTTTTTATTGAGTAAGATTGTAATGTAAAGCTGGAAATTGCTTCTATAAACTACCTAAACTTTAAATAATAAACAACAAACTAAAGTTGTACCTTTGCAAAATATTAAAAATGCCTTATGAATAATATTGTTGCCATTGTTGGAAGACCAAATGTAGGAAAATCGACGCTATTTAATCGGTTGATTCAAAGAAGAGAAGCTATTGTAGATTCGGTTTCGGGTGTAACTCGCGATAGAAATTATGGAAAAAGCGAATGGAACGGAAAAGAGTTTTCGGTAATTGATACTGGAGGATATATTCGTGGAAGCGATGACATTTTTGAAGCAGAAATTCGTAAACAAGTAGAACTTGCTATTGATGAAGCCGACGTAATTATATTTGTTGTAGATGTTGAAGAAGGTATTACACCAATGGATGATGCAGTTTCTAAGTTATTACGCAAGGTTAAAAAACCAGTTTTACTAGCAGTAAACAAGGTTGATAATGCCATGCGAGAAAAAGATGCTGTAGAATTTTACAATCTAGGTTTGGGCGAATACTACACTTTTGCAAGTATATCTGGAAGTGGAACTGGCGAATTATTAGACGCATTAATCGATGCTTTTCCTGTAAAGCCAGAACCAACACAAGATGAAATTTTGTTGCCAAGATTTGCAGTTGTTGGTCGACCAAATGCTGGAAAATCTAGTTTTATAAACGCATTAATTGGCAAAGAAAGATACATTGTTACCGATATTGCAGGAACAACTCGTGACTCTATTGATACAAAATTTGACCGATTTGGGTTTGAATTTAACTTAGTAGACACAGCAGGAATAAGACGAAAAGCCAAAGTAAAAGAAGATTTAGAATTTTACTCGGTAATGCGATCGGTTCGTGCTATTGAGCATTCAGATATTTGTATCCTTATTATAGATGCAACTCGTGGCTTTGAAGGACAAGATCAAAGTATTTTTTGGCTAGCAGAAAAAAACCGAAAAGGTGTTGTGATTTTGGTTAACAAATGGGATTTGGTAGAAAAAGACACTATGTCAACCAGAGATTATGAAAACAAAATTCGCGAGCAATTGCAACCATTTGTAGATGTTCCAATTTTGTTTATATCTGCATTAACCAAGCAACGTTTGCTAAAAGCGCTAGAAGCAACAGTAAAAGTTTTTGAAAACCGTAGCCAACGAATTTCAACATCAAAGTTTAACGATTACATGTTGAAAATTATAGAAAATCATCCGCCACCAGCATTAAAAGGAAAGTTTGTAAAAATTAAATATTGTATGCAATTGCCAACGCCAACGCCACAATTTGTATTTTTTGCCAACTTACCGCAATATGTAAAAGAAGCATACAAACGATTTTTAGAAAATAAAATTCGTGAAAACTGGGATTTTAGTGGTGTTCCAATAGATATTTATATTAGAGAAAAATAGTCTAAATTTATACTGATGAAAATCAGTAGCAAATGGTTTGGGCATTTTCAAGATTGGTAATTCCTGCTTTCCGTTTCAATCTTTTTTCAATTGCCTTGGGTTTAAACCCAAGGCAATTGAAAAAAGGATTTTCACTCCAAACGTAGTTCACTGAACACAAATGAAGATACAATGTATAGTGAAGTAATCAGGGCTAAAAATCAATCATTTTTGTGAAATAAAGTTTCAAAAGCATAATCTCTTAATGAATCTTAATTTGCCTTAATGGTTAAAAAAAACTTAGTGCCTTGTGTTAAAACCCAAGGCATTTGAAAAAAGATTTTCTCTCTAATCAGGGCTAAAAATTTATCATTTTTGTAAAATAAAGTTTCAAAAGCATAATCTCTTAATGAATCTTAATTTGCCTTAATGGTTAAAAAAAACTTAGTGCCTTGGGTTAAAACCCAAGGCAATTGAAAAAAGGATTTTCAATTTAATAAGGGCCAAAAATCAATCATTTTTGTAAAGTAAAGTTTTAAAAGCATAACCACTTAATGAATCTTAATTTGCCTTAATGGTTAAAAAAAACTTAGTGCCTTAGTGGCAAAAAAAGTAACTTCGTGGCAATAAAAGATACTGAAATAAATTCAGCATAAAAATGTTAACAAAAGAAATACAAACCGCAGTAGAAAAAGGAGAAATGCTTCCATTAATGGAAGAGTTTTATACCATTCAAGGTGAAGGTTATCATACAGGAACAGCAGCATACTTTATAAGAATTGGTGGTTGCGATGTAGGTTGTCATTGGTGCGACGTTAAAGAAAGTTGGAATGCCGAGTTGCATCCACCAACAGCAACAACTATTATTGTAGAAAACGCTAAAAAATATGCCAATACAGTTGTAGTAACTGGCGGCGAACCATTAATGTGGGACATGACTTTGCTTACTCAAAAGCTAAAAGAACAAAACCTACAAGTCCATATAGAAACATCTGGCGCATATAATTTAACTGGAACTTGGGATTGGATTTGTCTTTCACCAAAGAAAAACAAACTACCAACTCAAGCTGTTTATGACAATGCCAACGAGTTAAAAGTAATAATTTACAACAAGCACGACTTTATATTTGCCGAAGAGCAAGCGTTGAAAGTAAATAAAAATGCCATTTTATTTTTGCAACCAGAGTGGAGTAAAAAAGAAGAAATGACACCATTAATTGTAGATTATGTAATGAACAATCCCAAATGGAGAGTTTCCTTGCAAACACATAAATACTTGAATATTCCTTAAATTTTAAATTTATATGAAAAAATGCTTCTTACTTTTTATATTGATTTCTTTTACTAGTTATTCACAAATTAGTGGAGAAGACGAGGTTTACTTAAACGGAGACATAATAAATCCAAAATTTAATGGTGGCGGAATTGATAAATTTTATGAATTTGTAAACCAAAATTTTGAATTTTCTAAAGTTGTAAAAGCTGGAAAAATGATTGCTTCATTTACCGTTGATGAAAATGGCGATGTTAAAAAAATAAGAGTTATACAATTTGTAGATGTTGAAAGTGCTACAGAAATTATTAGAGTTTTAAAACTTTCGCCTAAGTGGCAACCAGCTGTAAAAAATGGAAAGCCAATTAGTATAGAAATTAAACTTCCGTTAGATTTAAAAGTTAGTGAGCCAAAAGAAACTACAAATTCAACTGTAAAAGAAGATTCTGCTTCTCAAAGCACTATAATTGAAGGTAAAAGAGATGAGTTAATAATACCTTCATCAGTATTAGAAGAAAAGCCAGAATATCCTGGAGGATTGAAGAATTTTTATGAATTTCTTGCTAAAAATTTTAAGTCTCCTAGCGAACCAGGATTAAATGGAAAAGTTATAATATCTTTTGTAATAGAAACAGATGGATCATCAACTGATTTCAAAATTCTTCAAGATATTGGTTTTGGTACAGGTCAAGAAGCTGTTAGGGTTTTTATACTAATGCCACTTTGGAAACCAGGAAAGCAAAAAGGAATTCCTGTTAGGTGTCAATATACAATTCCTATAACTATAAGTACACCAGACGAATAGTTTAATAAAATTTATTGTAACAAATATTAAATTACCACTACTAATTAAATTATTGAAAAAACTCAAATTAATTTTGGCACATTAATTGAAAACAATATATTTATAAAAATTTAAAACACCTTATTATGAAGAAATTTATTATTACACTAGCATTAGTTTTGGTTGCTCAATTTGGATTTTCTCAAGTTGATGAAGCATTTAAAAAAGATGTTTTAAAAGTTATTGAAAAAAGTGGTGCTGGAGGACAAGTTAATGCAGCAAAAAAACAAATTTTAACTATGATTCCGGCAGAAAAACAAGCTGCTTTTTTAGTAGAATTTGATGTTATTTTAAATAAAATTCAAGATGAAACTTCAAAAATTTACATGCAAGAATACACAAAGGAAGATGTAAAAGCTATGCTTGCATTTTATGAAAGTCCAGTTGGTAAAAAAATGAGTGAGAAAGCAGAAGTTTTATCTACTAAAAGTCAAGAATCAATGATGAGCGTTCAAACAGATGTTCAAGAATTGATGGGTAAATATATGGGAGAATAACTTCTTTATTAATTATACAGTAAAAAAAACAGTAATAAATATTAAAATACCTTAACATGAAAAAAATTATTATCACAGTAGCATTAGTTTTGGTTGCACAATTTGGATTTTCTCAAGTTGATGAAGCATTTAAAAAAGATGTATTAAAAGTTATTGAAAGAAGTGGATCTGCTAACCAAATGAAATCTGTAAAAGGAAGAATTATGGGACAAATTCCTGAGGACAAACAAGCTGCTTTTAGTATAGATTTTGATGCAGCAATTCCAAGTTTATATGAAAAACTTGCTAAAGTATATATGGAAACGTATACTAAAGAAGACATTAAAGCCATGCTAGCATTTTATGAAAGTCCAGTTGGAAAGAAAATGGCAGAAAAATCGGCAGAATTGATGGAGAAATCTCAAGCTGCTGGACAAGAATGGGGCGAAGGTTTGCAAGAAATGATGATGAAATACATGCCAGAATAAATTTTGGTATGAAAAATGTATTTAATTTTTTGATTGCATTTTTATTTTTTCAAATAGGTTTTTCTCAAACTCTTGTCGAAAAAGAAATTGTTTATAATGAAGACAACAACATTTATAATAGTCTAGAAATTGATATTAAGCCAGAATATCCTGGCGGAATTTCAGAATTTCGAAAATTCATAGCATCTAATTTTATAACACCTGAAAATGAAAAATTTAAAGGTGGAAATGTTTCTGTTAGTTTTGTAATAGAAAAAGATGGAACCTTGACAAATATAAAAATTTTGAAAGACGCAGGTTTTAATACCGGTACAGAAACAATAAGAGTTCTAAAGCTTTGTAAAATTTGGATGCCAGGAGAAAAAAAAGGCCAAAATGTTAGAGTTTTGTATGTTGTACCTATAACTTTATGGTCCAATTAATAATAATCCCATTTCTTAACAGAATGGGATTTTTTTAAACATTAAATTTATGAAATCTCAATTTTTACTTGATGAATCTATTACTTTTTTAAATCATGGTTCGTTTGGTGCTTGCCCAAAACCAATTTTGGAAGAATACCAACGATTGCAACTTGAACAAGAAAGTGATCCTGTACATTTTATGCAAAAGAAATTGCCAGTTTATTTAAAGGAAGCAAAGAAACCTTTAGCAAAATTTATTGGTTGCAATGTTGAAGATTTCTTTTTTACTCCAAATCCAACAGTTGCTGTAAATACAATTATGCGAAGTTTGAAGTTAAATGAAGATGATGAAATTTTAACTACCAATCATGAATATGGTGCAATGGATAGAACTTGGCATTTTTATTGTAAAAAAGTTGGTGCTAACTATGTTCGTCAAGAAATTTCGTTGCCTGTTACTTCTAAAGAAAGTTTGCTAGACCAGTTTTTGAAAGGTTGTACTAGTAAAACTAAAATTATATTTATTAATCAAATTTCTAGCGCAACTGGGTTACTATTTCCTGTAAAGGAAATTTGCGATAAAGCTAGAGCATTAGGAATTATTACAATTGTTGATGGTGCTCATGTTCCTGGACATATTGACTTGAATATTGAACAAATGAACCCAGATTATTATACTGGAACTTTGCACAAATGGATGTTGGCGCCAAAAGGAAGTTCGTTTTTGTATGTAAAAAAAGAGTTGCAAAATAGTATTGAACCTTTGGTTGTGAGTTGGGGTTATGAAAGTGTGTTTCCTAGTGATAGCCAGTTTTTAGATTATCATGAATATCAAGGAACAAATGATTATACTGCTTTTTTAACCACACCAAAAGTTATTGAATTTCTTGAAAATAATAATTGGAAAGAAAAATCTAAAGTTTGTAGAAAAATTGTTTTAGAAAATTACAAACGTTTTTGTGATTTATTAAATACCGAACCAATTTGTCCAATTACAGAAGAATTTTTAGGTCAAATGGCAAGTATTCCTGTAAAGACCAAAAACGGAATTGAATTGAAGAATGTATTATATGATAAATACAAAATTCAAATTCCTGTAATGCCATTGAATGATAGGTTTTACATTAGATTTTCTATTAATGTTTATAATTCTGAAGAAGATTTAGAGATTTTGTACCAAGCTATTGTAGCTATTATTGCAACTACAGATTTGATTGACGTAGATTAATAGGTTTAGCCCAGAATGGAATGAAAAGCTTTGTGAAAATAAATTCTAATTTTTCTTGCTATACAACTGCGACCAAAGGAAGCACGTTTTATAGTTTAGAAAAATAGATTTTATTGAGCAAACTTGTAATGGAATGCTGGAAATGCTTCTAGAAAAGTCTAGCCAAATAATCGTAATTTTCGCCTTCTTGAATTAATTCGCACTGAAAATTATTATAAATCGCAGCGTTTTGAAGTGTGTTGTAATCTAAATAGAGCCAAGGAAATTCGGTTTCGGTTTCGCCTTTATATTGAATGGAAAAAGTAAGTTCGCCATAATAACCATTGGCAGGAATTAGTTTAGAACCATCGTCGTTTTCGTCGAACATATAAATAATATCGGATGAATCTATGAGAATTTGACCATTTGGCGAAAGTAAACTTTTTAATTTTGTGAGGTATTTGTCTGTTTGCGATAGTGTTTCAAAAATTCCTGTTCCGTTCATTAGAATTAAAATAGTATCAAATTTTTGTGAATTTAAATCTAAAACATTTTGAACTTTGGCATTGTTTATTCCGCGAAGTTTACAAGCTTTAATTGCGTTTTGGGATATATCAATAGCAGTTGCATCAAATCCTTTTTGTTGTAAATACAAGCTGTGACTTCCTGCACCACAACCTACATCTAGAATTTTTCCTTTGCAAAGTTGTAGTGCTTTTTGTTCTATTATTGGCATTTGGGAGTAATTTCTAAATAGGTAAGCAACAGACATTTCATCGGCTTCGGAGATTGAAGTTTCTGTAATTATGTCTTGTGGATTATTGTTGGTTTGAAAATCTAGAATGGCGCGTCCGAATAAATCTTTCATTTTTAATAAAAAGTTACAGCGTTTTAGGTTTAAAGTTGTTTAAAAGTTTAAATTTGTTTTTATGTTAAAACCAAATTTAAACGAACTAACAAAACTTGCCAAAGATAGTCATATCGAAAACAAAAAGTATTTCGATAAGCTAAAAAAGAAAACGCCCAAAAATTTGGATTATGTGATGCAAGACTTGCACGATGCCGAGTTTAAAAAAACGAATTGTTTAGATTGTGCTAATTGCTGCAAGACAACTGGACCATTGTTTACAAGTGCCGATATTGAACGAATTGCTAAACATTTAAAACAAAAACCACAACAATTTATAGATAGTTATTTGCGAATAGATGAAGATAAAGATTATGTTTTACAAAGTGTTCCTTGTAGTTTTTTAGATAGTGATAATACTTGTTTTATATATGATGTTCGTCCGAAAGCTTGTAGAGAATTTCCGCATACTGATAGAAAAAAGTTTAATCAAATTAGTGATTTGACTTTGAAGAATGTTGCAATTTGTCCTGCTGCGTATAATATTGTTGAAGCTATGAAGAGGAAGATTGTGTTGTAATTAAATTAAAGTTTATTGAAGGATTTTATTTTATCTTTAAGAAGTGCGAAATAATTTTATCTAAGAATGTTTGATATGAATAATATTTTTATATCTTTATTCCTGTTAATTTAATTTTACCTTATATTATGAAAAAATTTATTTTTTTTATTACATTGTTTTTAAGTCAGTTTGTAAATGCTTCTTGGATAACTTCGTTTGAAGAAGCTCAAAAATTATCTTTAGCAACTAATAAGTTTATTGTTGTAGATTTTTGGGCAACATGGTGCGGACCTTGTAAAAAGATGGATTATGATTCGTGGTCTGATCAAGAAGTTGGTGTTATTTTACAAGATTACATTCAGTTAAAAATAGATATTGATACCAATAGAGAATTAGCAAATAAATATGATATTAAAAGCATACCAAATATGTTTATAATGGATGGCAATGGTAAAGTGGTATATAGTTTTTTAGGATATAGAAACGCATCTGAACTTAAAAAAGAAATAGAAAAATTTGCAATATCTACAGAATTTATGTCGTTAGATTTGATAAATTATTTTAAAAAGAATAGTTTTAATACATCTGCGAGAGTTGCTCAAAAGTATTTAGATTATTCTTTATATGTTGATGAGGAAATTAAAAGTAATATTTTAAAAGTGAGCGATAAATATTTGAGTGATGCAAAAAAAGATTTATCTAAAAAAGAGGATGACTACAAAGATAAATATCAAAAACTTGAATTGTTGGAATTGTTTAGGTTTGCGTATTCACTAAATTTCACTAAACTAGAAAAAAAGCTTTTACAATTTAAAGAATTTGATATTTTAGAAAGCAATCTAAACTATTATTACTTTTTAAAATATATGGTTGCAAAAGGATTAAACAAAGAAGATTTTGCAGAAATTGATTCTAAATATAAGTTAATTGAAGGATTTGATTATTTTATTAAGAAGTCTGAATTAATTTTATCTAAGAAAGTTTAGTAAATTAAATATTTTTTTCTCATTTCTTTAAAGTCAGACAATCCTTTTTCCCAAGATTTTCTAATTTCATTTTCAGATATTCCAGTTTCAATTTGTTGTTGAAGTTTTTTGGTTCCTGCCAGTTTTGTAAAAAACGAATTGAAGAATTTAGATTTGTCTGAAGTGTTTTGATACGCTTTCAGTAGCCATTTTAATTCTAATTTATCAACTTTGCTTATGTTTGTTAAATTTTCTCCATAACACTCTTTTCCGTTATAGACTGGATCTTTGGCTCCAAAATTTGGTTTAGGTGTAAATTTAAATTCGCTTTTAGGTAAAAACGGCGAACCATAAATTTGAAACTGAGTTTCTGTTCCTCGACCAACACTAACATTGGTTCCTTCAAATAGACAAAGACTTGCATATAGGTTAATAGATTGATCATTTGGCAAATTTGGTGAAGGTTTTATTGGTAAGCTATAATTCATATCACGTTTATAATTTAAACAAGGAATTACAGTTAAGTCGCATTGAATACCATCTTTTAACCATTTTTCTCCATTAATCATTTGCGCATATTCTCCAATTGTCATTCCGTGTACTAGCGGAATTGGATGCATGCCTACAAAACTTGTAAATTCTTTTTCAAGTATTGGTCCATCAACTATACTTCCGTTAGGGTTTGGTCTGTCTAAAACAATTAATTGAATTTTGTTTTCTGCACAAGCTTCCATTATATAATGTAGCGATGAAATGTACGTGTAAAATCTTGCTCCAACATCTTGAAGGTCAAAAACCATTACATCAATTCCTGCTAATTGTTCTGGCTTAGGTTTTTTATTGTCTCCATACAATGATATTATTGGTAAACCGGTTTTAGAATCTTTCCCATCAACTATGTGTTCGCCAGCATCTGCTGTGCCTCTAAAACCATGTTCTGGAGCAAATATTGTTTTTATGTTTAGTTTTTGGTCTATAAAAAAGTCAATTATATTTATGTTAGTTACATTATAACTTCCATTATCTTTAGAATTTGGTTGAATTATTTCGAATTTTCTTATTGTTCCAGTTTGATTGGTTACTACTCCAATTTTTTTGTCTTTTAATAAATCTAGATATGACTTTACATTTTCTGCACCAGTCCTAAAATTATTTACTAAAAGGTCATTGAAATCGTTAGTTTCAGATGAGTTGTTACTAGTATTGATGGTTTTTATATTTGAAATAGATTTAGATTTAGTATTATTTTTTGCACTTCCACAAGAAAATGAAATCGTTACATATATAAATAATAAAGACGCAGTTTTAAGTAAATTTTTCATATTTATGTTAAATTAAATAATCATCATTATAATAATTCGTGTTTAAACTGTATTTTTGAGCAATATAATTACACAATAAACGCGTTTGAAATTAGAATATTTTATTGCCAAGCGAATTATAACAGATAAAGACTATAAAAGTAGTATATCTGCACCAATAATAAAAATTGCTATTTTAGCTGTTGCTTTAGGGATAATTATGATGATAGTTTCTGTTGCAACAGGAATTGGCCTGCAAAATAAAATACGACAAAAGGTTTCAGCATTTAATGGGCATGTAATAATTTCTAATTACACTAATAATGAATCAGATGTTAGTTCGCAACCATTATCTTTAAACCAGAAATTTTATCCAAAATTTAGAAACATAAGTGGTGTAAGTCATGTTCAAGCAGTCGCTAATAAAGCAGGCATTATTAGAACAGAAATAGCATTTGAAGGCATTGTATTTAAAGGAGTTGGCAAGGATTATAATTGGATTGATATTTCAGAATTTTTAATATCAGGAAGAAATCCTGATTTAATTAACGATTTAAATCAAGAAGTTCTTATATCCCAATATTTATCAAATAGGTTGCAATTAAAACTAGGTGATTCTTTTAATACTTTTTTTATGAAAGATGAAGCTAATAAGGTTCCGAATTCTAGAAGATTTAAAATTGTAGGGATTTATAATTCTGGATTTCAGGAATTTGATGCTACTTATATAATTGGTGATATTAGGCATATTCAAAAGATCAATAAATGGAATTTCAATCAAATAGGTTCTTTTGAGGTTTTTATAGAAGATTTTTCAAAAATTAAAGAAAAAGGGCAAGAAATATATTCTGAAACATCATCTGTTTTAGATTCTAAAACAATTATTGATAAGTATTATTATGTTTTCGATTGGTTAAAGTTGTTTGATTTTAATATTATTATAATTATTGTTATCATGATTTCTGTATCAACCATAAATATAATTGTTGCACTTTTGGTTATTATTCTTGAGAGAACTCAAATGATAGGGGTTTTAAAATCGTTGGGAGCAAATAATTGGCTAATAAGAAAAATATTTATCATTATTTGTTTTCGTCTTATCTTAAAAGGACTTTTATTAGGTAATATTATAGCATTT
>NZ_JAYUPK010000169.1:0-74396 GCF_043760115.1 Flavobacterium sp. | reverse complement strand
AAAACCATCAAAGTGAATCCTTGTAAAGAAAAGAATCCGAGGACTTTTTTATCTGGAATTATTAATGAAATTAAAATGGCATAAACTGGTAATCTTGCAGAGCAAGTTGTAAATGGCGTCACCAGTATTGTTATCAATCGTTCTTTCCAGTTTTCAATATTTCTGGCACTCATAATTGCTGGAATAGCACAAGCAGTTCCAGAAATTAATGGCACAACACTTTTACCTGAAAGTCCGTAACGTCTCATAATTTTATCCATCAAAAAAACTACGCGACTCATATAACCACTTTCTTCTAGAACAGAAATAAACAGAAATAAAAAGGCAATTTGAGGTACAAAAATCACAATTCCGCCAATGCCAGGAATTATTCCTTCGGCAATTAAATTAGTAAATTCACCTGCTGGCAAATGTTTTTTTGCAAACGATGCTAAATTGGTAAAGGTTTCATCAATAAAATCCATTGGAACACTAGACCAATTGAAAATAGATTGAAAAATAAGCAACAAAATTCCAAAGAAAATTACATATCCAAAAAATTTATGTGTTAAAACTCGGTCCAATCTTGCTCTAATATCGGTAGCTTTTGAGGTGTCAATTGTTTGACCAATTTTTAATGTATCATTAATAAACTGGTAGCGTTTTATGGTTTCTTTTTGCTGCAAACGCTTTAAATCGTTTTTAGATTTTGTAAAACCACTTTTAATTTCGTTACGTTCAAGATTTAAGAAATTCACATCTTGCGTAATTACCAACCACAATTTATAAAGTAACTGATTTGGAAAAGCACGGCGCAAATTATTAAAATAATCAACATCAATACTCGACGCATTTAGGCAAGGTTCGGTAGAAAGTGTTTCGTAATTTAAAATTAAATTTTTGATGGTTTCAATACCAATATTTTTTCTAGAACTTACTAGTGCAATTTTGGTTTTCAGTTCTTTTTCTAGCAACGGAATGTCTAGATCAATTCCTTTTACACGCATTCTGTCACTCATATTTATGACTAAAATGGTTGGAATTTCTAAATCTTTTATTTGTGTAAAAAGCAGTAAATTTCGTTTTAAAT
The DNA here is from genome assembly GCF_043760115.1 of Flavobacterium sp. Classification (GTDB taxonomy): domain Bacteria; phylum Bacteroidota; class Bacteroidia; order Flavobacteriales; family Flavobacteriaceae; genus Flavobacterium. The sequence goes on along the minus strand of NZ_JAYUPK010000169.1, from coordinate 73,327 downwards.
TTTCAACTTCTGTAACCACAACAGCTACATCTGGAAAATTTTCATCTTTTTTATTCAGTAACAATTCAATAACTAAATTTTCATCAATTGAACTTGCGTTTAAGCTGTAAGTTCCAGGTAAATCGAGTATTGTAGCACGTTTATCTTTAGACAACTGACAAATTCCCATCTTTTTTTCAACGGTAATTCCGGGATAATTTCCAACTTGTTGTCGCAAACCTGTGAGCTGATTAAAAACCGAAGTTTTTCCAGTATTTGGGTTTCCAATTAACGATACTTTTATATTTTTTTGAGACATTAAATTGTTTATTTTTCCAATGTAATTTCAATTTCTTTTGCAGTTTCTAACCGAATGGCAACATGCGAATCATTAAAAATAAAATACAACGGATCGCCAAACGGCGCTACTTGAACCAACTCAACCACATTTCCTGGCAAGCAACCCATTTCTAGTAATTTTAACGGAATTTCGTCAATATTCACATCGGTAATGATTCCTTTTTGACCTTTTTTTAACTGCGCAAGAGAAAGTTTCAAGTGTTTATTTAGATTGAATTAAAATACAAAAGTACGGATTTGTATTTTAAAATTAGAGGTTTTAGTTAAACATTATGAAGTTTTTTAATACGAATTTGCACGAATTAAACTTTTTAAACTTTTTAAAATTTCACTTAAATGTTATTGATAATTTGATTTAGTGTAATTACTTTTCAAAGTAAAAATAATTAATGAAATGTGTCTGTTTTTTTAGAAGATTAGTGTGAAAATTATTAAAAGTGTTCTGCAGCTCGCAGAAATTGCGGATTAAGGAAGCATAAACTTTCGGTTAAACACTGACTTCGCAAGTACAAAACCAACTTTAAATTAACCCAAAACCCGTCATTTCTGCAAACTACTATTTTACCCAGTGCTTATTTTTTCTTCTTTAATTTAATCTTAATTGTTGTTTCATTAAGTTCGTTTTCATCGAGTCGAATTGAGTTGCTTGTACACATATGAGCAATTTTATTTTCATCGAAAGTTAGTGAGATGTTTTCATAACGACCTTTGTTGTCTTTAATAAATATTTTGTCTGTTCCGTTTTTATTAAATTCCGGGTAATTGTTGTAATATACCAATAACATATAGCTATTTACTCCGAACGGAATATTGTATGCTCCGTGTTTTGGATAATTATTTCCGTTGTTTTGTCCAAATTTTAAAGTCTCTGTTCGTTGATATATTGACGTTTCTTTATAATTGTCTAAATTCCATTTGCTTGTATATGGCCTTCCGATAGAGTCTGTCAATATAATGTCTAAGTCATTTATAATTTTGTTTGTCAAACTGTCTCGAACATCAAGAATAATAACAGAACAATGGTCCCAACTGCAATGTTGAGCTTTTGCAGTCGTGAAAAGTCCAAAAAATAAAATAAATATGTAAAATGTCTTTTTCATTGTCGTGTTCTTTTAGCAGTGGCTATAACGAATGGCTTGGTTTTTATTTATCAACCTTGTTCTTGATTTCCGTTTCAAAATCTTTGCCAAAGTTTAAAACTTTGGCAAAGATTATTTACACTTTAAACGAAGTTCATTGAACTCAAATGAAAATCAATTTAATGTGAAGTAATCACGGCTACTATTTAATTGTCTTTTCCTTTAATTATCATTTTCACACAACCACAAAATATCTTCAAGTAATTGTTTCACATTTTTAACACCTTTTTCTGTTGGTTCATCAAGATTTGTTCCGTCATAAAAACCTCTAACTCTTCGTTTAGAATCAACCAAAACAAAATTTTCTGTATGAACCATATCATACATTTCCTCAGGTTTTCCGGTTTTTACTGCCAAATATGATTTTCTGGCAATGTAATAAATATCTTTTTTATCGCCTGTAACCAAGTTCCATTTTGTGTCAATTACACCTTTTGCGTTAGCATAATTTTTTAAAACCTCTACAGTATCAATATCTGGTGTAACCGAATGTGAGAGTAATAAAACCTTATCATTATTTTTTAATTGTTCTTGCAACCAAGTCATATTATTGGTCATTTTTGGACAAATAGTCTTGCAAGAAGTAAAGAAAAAATCGGCTACATAAATCTTACCTTCGTAGTCTTTTTGAGTAATAGTTTTTCCGTTTTGATTGATAAATTTAAAATCGGCAATGGTATGATTAATTGCAACATATTGTATTGTAGAATCTACTAATTCAACATTTACATCACTTGGATTGTAAATTTTTAATACTTTTTGAGGTTTTAGAACAAAATAAAAAGCGGTAAGAGTAACAATAGAAAAAATCACAAAAAAACCTATAAAAATTCTATACCTTTTAATAACAGAAATCATTTTAATTTATTTTTTTGCAAAGCTACAAAACAACTTTATTACTATTTTAATTATCAAATAGTAAAACAATTCTATTAAGTCATTTTTAACATTAGTTAACATAAAAATTAAATAGATTTGTGGCTACTAACAAAAAACTATAAAATGAAACTTCAATCAACTTTAAAGTTTGGTTTATTAGTGGCGACTTTATTTTCGTTTTCACAAATAAATGCACAACAAAAAAATCCTGGAATCAACCTAGATTTTATGGATAAATCTGTAAAACCAAGTGATGATTTCTTTAATTTCGTAAACGGAACTTGGTTAAAAAATACTCCAATTCCTGCCGATAAAACTCGTTGGGGTTCATTTGACGAACTGCGTCAAAATACTGATAAAGATGCACTTGCAATTTTAAAAGAAGCCAGCAATAATCCAATTTACAAATCAAATACCGATCAAGGAAAAGCAATAAATATGTACAAAGCTGCAATGGATACTGTAGCCAGAAACAAACAAGGAATTGCACCTTTAAAACCTTATTTAGCCAAAATTAACGCTGTAAAAAACATTCAAGATTTACAAAAATTAATGATGGAAACCGAAGCAACTGGCGGAAATGTTGGTTTTTTTGGAGTAGGAATTGGTGCCGATGAAAAAAACAGTAATAAAAATTCAGTAAGCATTGGTCCAGGAAGTTTGGGTTTACCAGACAGAGATTATTATGTTTCTGATGATAAAGATTCTAAAGAAAAACGTGAAAAATATGTTTTACACGTTGCAAGAATGTTACAGTTTTTAGGTGAAAAACCAACAGTTGCGAAAAGTAATGCTGAGAAAATATTGGCGTTAGAAATTGCAATGTCAACTCCAAGACTAGATAGAGTTGAACGTAGAGATAGTAAAAAACAATACAATCCAACAGCAATTGCCGATTTACAAAAAATGCTTCCTATTATTAATTGGAATAATTATGTAAAAGGAGTCGGAATGACAAAATTGGATACAATTATTGTAACGCAACCAAGATACATGACAGCTTTACAAGGTATTTTTAAAGAAAATAAAGTTGAAGATTGGAAAGCATATATGCGTTGGATGTTGCTTAGAAATGCATCTGGACAATTATCTACTGATATTGAATCGGCAAATTTTGAATTTTATGGTAAAGCACTAACTGGTGCAATAAAACAAAGACCACGTCACGAAAAAGCATTGCAAGTTGTAAATGGAACAATTGGTGAAGCTTTAGGAAAATTATACGTAGAAAAAATGTTTCCTGCCGAAGCTAAAACTAAAGCAGAGAAAATGATTAAAAACGTTATGCGTGCTTACGAATTAAGAATAAATAATTTAACTTGGATGTCTCCAGAAACCAAACTAAAGGCGATTGAAAAATTAAATAAATTGACAATTAAAATTGGTTATCCAGACAAATGGGAAGATTATTCGGCATTGGCAATAAAAAGTCCAAGTGAAGGCGGAAGTTATTTTGAAAACTTGAGAAATGTTTCAGCTTGGAGTTGGAAAAAAGATTTAGAAAAATTTGACAAACCTGTAGATAAAACAACTTGGGGAATGTCGCCACAAACAGTAAATGCTTACTATAATCCATCCTATAATGAAATTGTATTTCCAGCAGCAATCTTACAACCTCCATTTTACGATTACAAAGCTGATGAAGCTGTAAATTATGGCGGAATTGGAGCTGTAATTGGTCACGAAATCTCTCACGGATTTGACGATCAAGGTGCAAGTTATAATGCAGAAGGAAATCTTATTGATTGGTGGACAGCAGACGATTTAACTAAATTTACTGCACTCGGAACAGCATTAGCAGATCAATACTCAGCTTTAGAACCATTACCTGGAACTAAAGTAGATGGAAAATTTACACTTGGAGAAAATATTGGAGATTTAGGTGGAATTAATGCTGCTTATGATGGTTTGCAATTGTATTTAAAAGAAAACGGAAATCCTGGATTAATTGATGGTTACTCACCAGAACAACGTTTGTTTATTTCTTGGGCGACTATTTGGAGAGGAAAAATTAGAGATGAAGCTTTAAAAAATCAAGTAAAAACTGATCCACATTCGCCTGCAATGTATCGTGCTTATGTGCCACTTTTAAATCTTGATACATTTGTTCAAGCATTCTCAATTAAAGAAGGTGATGGAATGTATGTTGCTCCAGAAAAGCGTGTTAGAATTTGGTAAAATTTAATATTTTTTATAAACCATTAAGATAGTAAGGAGATTAAGTTGTAAAATTCTTAATGAAACTTAATGCCTTAATGGTTTATTTTTTATCTGTACTAGAAAAATCAATTTTATTTTTTTTAAACCATTAAGATATTTAAGGAAATTAAGTTGTGTAACCTTAATGAAACTTAATGCCTTAATGGTTTATTTTTTGTCTGTACGAGAAAATCATTTTTACTTTTTTAAAACATTAAGATGTTTAAGGAAATTAAGTTGTGTAACTCTTATGAAACTTAATGCCTTAATGGTTTTAAATTTAAGTTTTTTGATGAAAAACTAAATATGATAAAGATATTTATATCCCAAAACGTTTTCAATTTTACTACTCAAAATAATTTTTCCAATAGAGGTTTTTGAAGTATCAAATTCTGGTAAAGCTAAATTTTGTTCATTGGCTTTTTGAGAATAATATTCTTTTCTTGAAGGATGAAATGGATAAACTGCATTATAAATTTGATTCCAGATTAAATTATCTTTTTCTGTTTTTTTAAGAATCTCTTCAAAAATTCCAATACAATCTTTCATGTGAATTAAATTTATTGGTGCATCGGGATTTTCAACGTTTTTTCTTCCAGATAAAAATTTTATTGGATTTCTATCTTCGCCAATTAATCCGCCAAAGCGAAGTATAATTGTTTCAAAACTTTGATTTTCTAATAGACTATTTTCTACTTCTACTAATTGTTTTCCACTTTCTGTTTCTGGATTTGTAATTGTTGTTTCTGTCTTGCCGAGCGCAGTCGAGGCATCGTCTGAATAAACAGATATTGAACTTACAAAAATCACTTTTTTAACAGATGATTTTTTTATAAATGGAAGTAGTGTTTGAATTTTTTCTACAAAATTTTCTTTATAGTCGCTTCTTAACTTTGGAGGAATGTTAATAATTAAAATTTCAGAATTTTCTAAAAAAGCATCTATTTCAGAATTTTCTATGTTAGAAAAATCTCTCGACTGCGCTCGAGAAGACAAAGGTAGCGTAATTTGAAAAGCGTTAATTCCTGCATCTTGTAAAACAGAAATTTTATCTAATGATGTTGTTGAACCATTTACCAAAAATCCTTTTTCTAGTAAAGATTTTGCTAAAGGCAAACCCAACCAACCGCAACCTAAAATGCTTATTTTTTTCATTTATGCTGAATTTATTTCAGCATCTCATCAAGCTGAACTTGTTACATTTATGCTGAATTTATTTCAGCATCTCATCAAGCTGAACTTGTTTCAGCATCTCTAATTACCTCAAAGTATCAATTACGTTATTAGTCAATTTTCTTCTATTAAATAGTAACTTTTTATCAATTTTTGCATTTAAACTATCCACAGATTTAATGGAATAATTTAAACTTGGTTTAACTTTTTGTTGAATTATAATTGCATCTGTCAATACAAATGGTGTTGCCATCATCCAATTATTTCTTTTTATAATTTTAAACTCTGGATTACTTAATAAATCAAACGAACTTTCTACTAAATTCATATCTAGTTTTTGATTTTTATTAATTGAAAATTCCATTTCCAAAGGAATATTGTTTACAACATAATAACTCAATACTTTATTGGTTTTCTTGTTTATGATATTACTTTTTATATCTAATGATTTTAAACCATTCGCTCTTAAATTGTTTATTGTTAGTTTTTCATTTGCAAAAACATCATAACGATTTACTTTTCTGTTTGGCGTAATTAAAATTTTATAAAAATGCTGATTTCCTTTTATTGTATCTCGAAGAAATTGAATGTATGGTTTTGCAATGTTTTTAACAGAAGTAGGTTTCATAAATGTAAATTCAGAACCATATTTACTATACAATTTATTAGCATTTAAAATTTTGGCGTTTTGAGGTTTTTCGCCTAAATAGTTTTTGGTCCAAACGTCAAGATTTTTATCATAAGTTGTAAAATATGCTTTGTTAGAATCTCCATTTAAAAGATACACTAAGCTATTAGGTTTTGCTTTATTTAAATCATAATTGGATGCTAAATGTGCTTTTACAAAAAATCCAAAACTTACTAAAATAAAGAAAATGGCCCAAAGTTTTTTCTGTCCAAATGTCCCAAATAACGGCAACAATAATGTAAAACATAAAACAGTTAAAATGGAGCTTCCAAAGAGAATTTTCAACCCTAAACCAATTGGAAACATTTGAATAAACGGAACAATAATTAACAAAGTAGGAATTGAAAATACTATATTTAACAACCAATATGTTCTTTGAGTTATAGCATAAAATCCTAAAATAAAAGTTGTAGCAATAACTGGAAGTATTAAAAAAGCTGCACCTTCAAGCTTCATTGCAATGCCAATGTTTAGTAATAACCAAATAAATAATGGTACAATTAATTGACTCATTTCTACATTTCGTTTGGCTTTAGAATTGTAAAATAAAAAGCAAATTGCTAATGTCAAACTTACAAATGCATAAATATAATCGTGACCATTATAAGTAAATCCGTGAAGTATATCATTGTATTGAGGATAGAAATTTAACAACAATTGCCAACCAACATAAGTTAAAAATCCGGCAACCAAAATAGAACCAAAAAACGGAACAAAACCTTTAATAATTTCATCAAGGCGCAATACCTGTTTGCCTAATCCAACAATTAAAAATATTAAAAACAGTCCAAAAGCAATAATCAATAACGGTAAAATATAACTATTAGGATAACTTATAAAAGTAAACGGAATTGTAAAATATACTTTATCATCATCAGAATTTAAAGTAGAAATTTCAGCATTTGAAAAATAATTTAACAGCGGAACCAAATAATTTCCTTGATGTGCCAGAGTATTCGGATTCATATTTTGATAATTATCTTGCATGGTATGATAATTATAATGACTATCAATAAAAGCAAAATTAAATCCTTGAATAGCACCTTTTTCTCTAAAAACCGTCAAGTCTGTATCGTTGGGCAACATTTTATAAATGCTATACATTAACGAATTCGATGCAGGAAATCGCACTTTGGCTTTGCTAAATTCTTCAACCATTTTGGCATTTCCTTTATTGGTTTCCATCAACATATAACTTGGTCCAGAAGTTCCTCTGGCTTCAAAGTTTAATGCCAAGCCAACTTCTTTAGCCAATTTATTTTGTGTAACAAAAAGCGCTGCACCGTTTAAACCCAATTCTTCAGCATCGGTAAACAGAATTATAATATCATTTTTATGTTTGGTTTTAGTGTGTAAAAAAGCACGAACACTTTCTATTATAGTTGCAATTCCGCTGGCATCATCACTTGCGCCTTTAGAAAACGAATGTGGAGCAGAATCGTAATGCGATAATAACAACAACGATTTAGACGAATTAGAACCTTTAATTTTGGCAATAATATTTTTTGAAAACACTAAAGTTCCTTTTTCGGTCATTGTAAAACCACTTTGAAGATTGGTTTCCAAACCTAAATTTTGCAATTCTAATTGTAAATATTGAGCAACAACTTCGTGATTTTGAGAACCAACAAAATGAGGTTTTGCGCTCATTTCTTTCACTTTTTCCAACGCACGTTTAGTAGAAAACTCTGAAAGTGGTGCTTCAGTTGTATCATAACTTTGAGGCATCATAAAATAGAAAACACCAAAAATCAATCCAGATAAAACCAGAATAGTATATAAAGAAGTGTAGTTTTTTTTCATTTATGCTGAATTTATTTCAGCATCTTTTGACACTGAATTTATTTTTATTTTAAAAAACCAAATTTCAAATCCCAAATCCCAAATTCCAAATTCCAAATTCCAAATTCCAAAACCCAAATTCCAAGACCTAAAAACCATGTTCCAAATTTCAAAAATCTTATTACATAGTATTTCCAACTTCGTACTTCGTACCTTACTAATATTCCTTCTTAACCAGCATATAAAAATCATTTTCAAGAAATCTGTAACCTTGATCATAAATAAAATAATAGGTATTTCCTGTATTTGTGGTTAAAACATTGGTCATGTATTCAAAGTCGAAACCTTTACTCAGCAATTTAGTTTTGGTAGTTTTCCCTTTTCCATCTGGATTTAAATCTACCAAAATTCTATAATTTTTACGCAATTTGTTGTTCACATTTCGCATATAATTGGTGCTGTCTTTGTTCATTTTATTGTTGTAGGCATTGCGGCAACCATCGCTACAGAATTTTTTATCCTCGCGACCAACAATTTTTTCGTTACATTCTAAACAGTTTTTACTCATGGTTTTGTCATTACGAGGAATGAAGTAATCTTTTTATTCCGATTTTTTTTAGAAGCGAATGGCTTGGTCTTTATTTATCTACCATTTTCCTGCTTTCATTTCATAAAAATTGTAAAAAAACAATTTGTTATTTCATTCTATCAGGGCTAGATTATTTATGTCTTGTTTATTTTTTTATTAATCAATTTATTTATTTTATAAACAATCAACTCCGTTTTTTTTATATCACAATTGGTTAAGATAACATCTTTAAAACCATTTTTTAAATTAATTCTTAAAGTATCAGATTTTGAATTTTGCCAGAAACCAAACATTATTTCTATAATTTTATCAAAAAGAGACAAGCTTCTTATTACTTCAACTACTATAATATCATTTATTTTTATAACACAATTGTCCTTTATATAATTAACATTATTTACAATTAAAAAATCATTTTCAACATAAACTTCAAAAAGTGGATTGTTTCTTATAACTTTTTCAAATTCCATATTCTTTAATTAATTCTTTTAAAATCAAACAAATATACAAATAATTTTCCAATTACAAACGGTTACAAACATTTACAACCGAAAGTAAGTGGTTATGTACCGAATAAAGTTTGCAACTCGTCACAACTTTGCATCGTCGAAATGAGATACTCACAACACATATCTCATAACACACAACAAATAAAAAATAACAATTTAATTTAAACGCCATGAACACATTAAAAAACAGAGTACAATTAATCGGTCACGTAGGTCAAGAACCAGAAGTTAAAAACCTTGAAGGAGGAAAAAAAGTAGTAAACCTTTCGCTTGCAACCAACGAAGTGTATTACAAAGAAAATGGAGATAAAGTAGAAAATACTGAATGGCACAAAATTTCTGCTTGGGGAAAAGTTGCCGATATTATAGAAAAATATGTAATAAAAGGAAAAGAAATTGCAATTGAAGGCAAGTTAACTACAAGATCTTACGATGATAAAAACGGAGAAAAACGTTATGTTACAGAAATTGTAGCAAGCGAAGTTCTTTTATTAAGTAAATAATTCTAAAGGTTATGCAAGTAAAATTATTCACCATACGGTTAGACGCTAACAATCTAGAAATAGACCAAAACAGTTTAAACGATTTTCTAGAAACTGTAAATTTTAAAAAATCGGATACTCATTTCATTGAATCTGAAAATAGTTATTGGAGTGTTTTGGTTCACTATGAAGAACAAGTTGATGCCAAAATTGAAGCAGCAATTCAACTTGAAAATTTATCTCAAAATGATCAAACTATTTTTAACCATTTAAAAAAATGGCGCAGTGAAAAAGCAGAACAATCTGGGTTGAAAAATTTTATGATTTGCCATAATTCAGAGTTAATAAACATAGCCATAAAAAAACCAAATTCTATTTCTCAATTAAAATTAATAAAAGGTTTTGGAACTGTAAAAGCCGAAAAATTTGGAGATGATATTATTTCACTTTTAAATGCTGTGTAACTAGAATTTTATAAATAATTGAAAGCGATTGCATTAAGTTGTAATCGCTTTTTTGCGTTATGTAGAATTTATTCGACTAAAATTAACAAGTTGTCAACACGAAAACGTTTTCGCAATTCAAAATGATGTAGTTTGTCGAACATTTTATTTATATTTATAAATTGTTACAAAAACCTACTACTTAATTAATGAAATTTTTATATTATTTTTTAATTCTATTGGTTTCCCAATTTGCGGTTTCTCAAGTTGGAATTAACACTTTGCTGCCACAAAGCACTTTAGATGTTAATGGAAATTTATCAATAAAAGTAGTAAACTTACTTGGTGGAGCAAGTGGATCAGCAACACCAATTAATGATGGTATTTATATTTCTGTAACACCAACTGGTGGAAATCAAGAATTTTTATTGCCAAATGCAACCTTGTTTCCAGGAAGAACTTACATTATTAGGAATGTTTCAAATTCTGTAAATGCACAAATATATAGTATAGGTGGAAGTTTTTTTTCTAAAGATTCTAATACTGCAACACCTTCTCCTTTAGTAATGAATTCCAATAGTATTACTAAAACTTTATTTATAATTAGCGACGGATTTAACTGGACCTATTTTTTCTAGAAAATACTTTTTGCCACTCTAAAAGTATTAGCATGTGCTTCAATAATCGTCTTAATTTGAGGCGAATATCCTCCACCCATACTTACTTGAATAGGAATATTTTTTTCTCTACAAATTTTAAAAACAAATTCGTCTCGTTTTTTACAACCATCAATTGTACAACCTAATTTTCCTAATTTATCAGTTTCAAGAATATCAACTCCAGCTAAATAAAATATAAAATCAGGTTGTAGTTGGCTAATTAACTTTGGCAAAATTTCAGAAAGAATTGATAAATACGTTGTATCATTTGTTCCATCTTCTAAAGGAATATCCAAATCTGAAATCTCTTTTTTAAATGGATAATTTGTTTTTCCGTGCATCGAAAAAGTAAAAACCTTGTTATTGTTTTTAAATATTTCTGCTGTTCCGTTTCCTTGATGTACGTCAAGATCTACAATTAAAATTTTAGTTGCCAGTTTTTCATCCAATAAATAATGTGCAGCAATTGCTTGATCGTTTAGCAAACAAAAAGCTTCACCGTGACTAGAAAATGCATGATGCGTTCCGCCAGCAATATTAAAAGCAACGCCACATTCTAATGCTTTTTTACATCCAATAATTGTTCCTTGCGCAATTCGTAATTCGCGTTCTATTAATTCTGCTGACAATGGAAATCCAATTTTTCTGGCAGCTTTTGCATCTAAAGATAAATTTAATAATGAATCGAGATACGACTTAGTATGCACTTTTAAAACCAATTCAAGGTCAATAATTTCTGGTTCAAAAAAATCAGTTTGAGTTGCTGTACCTTCATAAAGTAGTTGTTGCGGAAGCAATTCATATTTCAACATCGGAAACCTGTGTCCAACTGGCAAAGGATGTTTGTAAATGGGATGAAACGCTATTGGAAACACAATTGTAGATTTTAAATTTAGGAATTCAACAGTTTTTGAAGCGCATCAATAAACAAACCAACATGATAACCATCAACCAAACCGTGATGCACGTGAACAGAAATTGACATTGTTTTTTTGCCATTTTCTTCCATCATTTTACCAAAGGAAATTTTAGGACAACTGTCTGGCCAAGTAAAGCTTCGTGCGTGAGAAAGTGAAGTAAAATTTACCCAAGGCAAAGCTGAAAAATGTATTAAATTTTCTGGATATTCTCTTGTAAAAAGTCCTGTTGTGGATTGAATTCTTTCAATTTCTTTTAATGTAATTTCATTAAAATGATTTATATCATTTAAAAATTCAATGTATGAAAAACCAAAAGTTTTGTCTTCTCTCATTATCGTTGCAGAAGCGTCAATTTTGTCAAAAATAAAAACTTCATTATCAACTATTCTATAACGAAAATTTTCAATTTCATTCACTGCTTGCAAGGTTTTATGAAGATAATAAACAAAAAATGAAACACCAATTTCTTTAGATTTAGAGTAAGCTTTGGTGCAATCTACAGTTGTTGTTATGCCAAAAAAAGGTTCTTCCATTTGTTTAAAAAACAAGAAATGTTCTTTTCTATTCCAAGTTGCTAGGTTTAATTTTTGTTTCATCTATTTAAGACACGAATTGCACGAATTCTCACGAATTTATTATTTATAAATTTCACCAAAATGTTTTACCTTATAGAAATTTGATTCAATTATTTGACTAATAAATTTAAAACATCGGTAATTTTATCAAAGGTATAAAAATTAGCATGTTCTACTTTGTGATTGATTTTTTCGTGTTCCCAAGTAGTATGAAACGGAATATGAACCGCATAACCACCAATTCCTAAAACTGGCAAAACATCAGATTTTAATGAATTTCCTATCATAAAAAACTCTGATGGTTGAATTTCTAATCTAGTTAAAAGTTTTTGATAATTAACTTCTTGTTTGTCTGCCATTACTTCTATATGATGAAAATAATGACCTAAACCAGAGCGATGCAATTTACTTTGTTGGTCTTTCAAATCGCCTTTGGTAGCCACAATTAATTTGTATTTTCCTTTTAATTCTTTCAATGTATCTTCTACACCATCAAGTAATTCTATAGGTTTTTGAAGTAATTCTTTTCCATAAATAATAATTTTTTCAATAATTTCTAATGAAATAGTATTGTTAGAAATTTTCATCGCGGCTTCAATCATAGACAAAATGTAACCTTTAATTCCGTAACCATATAAATCTAAATTGGCGATTTCGGTTTTAAAAAGTTCTTGCGACAATCCTTGATTCGATAAATAATCGCTCATTAAAGCACAAAATTTTTGCTCAGTTTCTTGAAAATAAGGTTCGTTTACGAATAAAGTGTCGTCTGCGTCAAATGCTATTACTTTTAGGTTCATTATAAATATTAATCGTTAAACTTATAAAATAAATAATTGCTTTCAGTTTTATTATATCCACCATAATAGAGACTTGAACCCATTTTAAAAATAGTTTTAGCTTGTAAATTATCTTCTTTTTCTGCAAATGCTCTTAAATTATCAAAAGCCAATTTATTTACACTTCCTTCAAGATGATTAAAATTTTCGTCAAACAAACAATTTACATAAACTACTTTTCTATTTTTATAAGAATTTAAGTTGTTTAAAGAATAATTAGAAGATAACGAAGCCGCAATTAATGCTCCTGTAAAACCACCAATCATTCCGCCATACATTACCGTATTGTCTTGTACTAATGAAACACAACCAATGGTAACATAATTTTTATCATTCAAAGTATAACAAGACAATGACGGATTTAAATTATAAATTTTTCTTAGCAATTTATTTGATCCATCTAATATTCTTGTGTTTTTTACGCTTCCATTTTCTTGCATAATATCTGAATTTTTAAAACTTATTTCTTTATCTACAAAAACTTCATAATTTTTAAACTCAGTTCCATCAAGATTTTTTATAGAAATAACCATCTTTTGAGAATTTAATTTTAACTGAATTAATTTATCATTACATAAAAAAGAATTAGAATCGATACCTTCAAATTCTATTTCTTCAAAATAAGGTTGATTGTATGATTTTAAATCGGCTGTAAAATCGGCAAGATTAATATTTAAAATTTGCGTAAATTTTTTAGTTAAATCAAACGAAAATGATAAAATAGTTCCTTTAGTATATGCTTTTCTTTTGTTGGCGCTAAATGTTAATGATGGTGGCGAATCGTTAGAAATGTTTTGAACAGAAAGTGCAGGTTCGAACGCAGTTGCTTCATTAAAAATGTTCCATAATGAGGTAGGTTTAGTTTCTACATTTAAAAACTTTTTATTAGATAAGTCTATACTTTTCTTTTCTAAATTACCATCATTAAAAATATAAAAATTTAAAATACTAGTGTTTTTAACGCAAGTAATTAGGTAAAAAACATTGTTAACAGTTATTTTTTTAATTGCTTTTTCTTTTTCAAATTCTAACTGAAAAGATTTTGATGCTATTTTTTTGGTATCAAAGTCAAAGCATTGATAAATAAACTCTTTATTGTTAGAGCTTGACCAGTAAGAATAATATTTATTGTTGGTTGTGCTGTAACCTACAATATCGTCAAAATCGCTAGATGGACGAGCAGTAGATAAAGAATCGATAACATCAAAATTTTCGTTTAAACGTATTGCTTTTAGTAATTTCTTATCAGAAAAAAAAAGTGTAACTTGTTTTCTATCTTCATCAACTATTTGAAAAGCATCGGTTTTTTTAGTTAAATTAAGATTTAAATTTTTAAATAATTCTTGTGAAAAACAAGTAATTGAAAATAAAATGGAACAGATAATTAAGGTTTTTTTCATGGTTTAAATGTAGGGTTTTCATTATAACGAAAGAATTTTAATTAAAGTGTTTTAATCATCAAATTTCTTAAAAAAATATCTTTTCTCTTTAGAATTATAGTAGCCAAGATAATACAAATCATTAAAAAAGAAAATGTTTGGATTAGTAAATGAATTTGAATTAATGATTTGCTTTTTCAATTTAGTATGAGAAAAATCTTTTTTTGAGGTTTCTAAAGCATTTAAACTTGAATCTAATTGTAATTGAGTAAAAGTTTGACCATTTGCAAAGTGTTCACTAAAATTGTCTACATTGATTGAAGATTCATTATTATCTATTAGTGCGCCAATTAAACCTCCTACAACTCCGCCAACAATTAGACCTATTTGAGCATAACTTGAACCTTGTTCGTCGTTTTTTGGCATTCTAGCGTTAGTTAAAGACCCAATATTTAAATAAACAATATCGTTTCGTTTTGTATAATTTATACCTAGCTCTTTAATGTTAACCTTTTTAAAATATTTTTTATTTTCAATTTCTTCAATTTTTCCCAATTCAACTTCTGTAAAAAACTTGCTTTTTTTCAATTCGTCCTCAGAATATTTTTTTAAAATTGTGCCTTCTAAATCTTTTATCGTTAAATAGTAACGATCACTATTTTGTTCAACTTGAGCTATTTTATCTCCAATTAAAATTGAATTATATGAAATAACATTTACTGAATTTTCTCTTTTTATGAAATTATTACTTGCTGTATTATTTTTTAAGTTTATAGATATTATTTCAGTTTCAATTTGATTTTTATCTAGAGATATTAAAAACATATCATTTATTAAATAACATTTTGATACAGATTTTGTAACAGCAAAAGAATTAAATTCATTTTCTTTTATTAAAATTAAAGGAAATTTTTGTTTTTCTATTGAATACGCATAATCATATAAATTAATAAATTTTTCTTCTATTTTATTCTCAGAAACAGTATTGTTATCTGTAATTGAGGTGATTATTAAACTTTTATCATATTTAGATATAGAAACTACATATAAAATGTTGTTATTAAAAAAAATTTGAAGAATTTTTTTATCATTTGAGTTAAATAAAACTTTTTGTGAAGATTCTATTTTTAAATTAAAATCAAATTTTTGAATTAAAAAAGAGGTAAAATCATCATTAGTATATACAATTTTTGTAACTTTATTAAGAGTATTTTCAGCAATAAATTTTCTGTTGGTTGCCATAGGAATTGCTCTTAATGAATCAATAAATGTTGTTTTTGAATCTAATAAAATTGCTTTAATTTTTCTATCATTTTCAAAACACACTACAACATTAGATTTGTTATGGTCTACAGATGTATAACTTTTATCTTCTTTCTTTAATTTTAAAGACATCATTCCTGAAAATTCTTGAGAAAAACCAATACAAAAACATAAAAAACTAATCAGAACAAAAATTGATTTCATATAATCTTAATTAACTAATTGTACTTCCATTTTCAACTATATTACAACCTGTACTGAACGAAGGAGAAGTATCTGGATTTACAAAAACCAATTTTCCATCAGGTAAATTCGTCATTAAAATCATTCCTTCACTTTCAACACCACGCAATACTCTTGGAGCTAAATTTGCTAAAATTGTAACTCGTTTTCCAATTACTTCTTCTGGCGAAAAATGTTCTGCAATGCCAGAAACTATTGTTCTAACATCCATTCCTGTATCCACTTTTAAAACCAAAAGTTTGTTGGCTTTTGGCATTTTTTCTGCTTCAACAATTGTTCCTACACGTAAATCTAACTTTAAAAAATCTTCAAATGTTGCTGTTGGTTTTTGTGGGCTTGTTTTCGCGAAAGCGGAAATCTCTTCCATATTTGCGGTTTTTGTAGCTTCTAATTTTTCTATTTGTTTTTGAATTTCTGAATCTTCTATTTGAGCGAATAGTATTTCTGCATCGCCAATTTTATGACCAGCTTTGGTTAAATTCCAATCTTCAAATTCCAAATTCCAATTATTAGTAGTAATATTCAATATTGTTGCTAGTTTTTTAGAACTAAATGGAAGAAAAGGTTCCGATAATATTGCTAAAGCGGCAGCAATTTGCAACGCAACATACATTTGAGTTTTTACTCGTTCTGGATCAGTTTTGACCATTTTCCATGGTTCTTCATCTGCCAAATATTTATTTCCAAGTCGTGCAACATTCATTAATTCTACTTGTGCTTCTCTAAATCTGTAACGTTCTATCGATGATGAAATTACTGCAGGATATGCTTTTAATTCTGCCAAAGTTCGTTCGTCAACTTCATTAAAATCATTCGGACTTGGTACAATTCCGTCATAATATTTATTGGTCAACACTACAACTCTGTTTATGAAATTTCCAAAAACGGCTGCCAACTCATTGTTATTTCTCGCCTGAAAATCTTTCCAAGTAAAGTCATTATCCTTTGTTTCTGGAGCATTTGCAGTTAATGCATAACGCAAAACGTCTTGTTTTCCTGGAAAATCTATTAAATATTCGTGCAACCAAACTGCCCAATTTTTAGAAGTTGACAATTTATTTCCTTCTAAGTTTAAAAATTCATTTGCAGGAACATTATCTGGCAAAATATAACTTCCTTCGGCTTTTAACATCGCAGGAAAAATTATGCAATGAAAAACAATATTATCTTTTCCTATAAAATGAACAAGTTTGGTACCAGAATCTTTCCAATAATCTTCCCAATTTTTGCCTTCTCTGGTTGCCCATTCTTTGGTTGCAGAAATATATCCAATTGGCGCGTCAAACCATACGTACAATTTCTTTCCTTCTGCACCTTCAACTGGAACATCAATTCCCCAATCTAAATCTCTAGTTACTGCTCTTGGTTTTAAACCATCATCCAACCACGATTTTACTTGACCCAAAACATTTACTTTCCAATCTTTAGCATGATCTACCAATATCCATTTTTGAAGAAAATCTTGGTATCTGTCTAAAGGTAAAAACCAGTGTTTAGTCTTTTTTAAAACAGGAATTTCACCAGTAATTGTAGATTTTGGATTAATTAAATCGGTAGCATTTAATGTAGAACCACATTTTTCACATTGATCGCCATAAGCTTCATCGTTTCCACATTTCGGACACGTTCCAACCACAAATCTATCGGCAAGAAACTGATCTGCTTTGGCATCATATAATTGCTCAGTAACTTCTTCTATAAAATCGTCATTATCATACAATTTTCTAAAAAATTCCTGAGCAGTATCGTGATGAATTTTAGACGAAGTTCTAGAATAATTATCAAATGAAATTCCGAAATCTATAAACGATTTTCTAATAATTGCATCATATTTATCAATCACTTCTTGTGGCGAAATGCCTTCTTTCTTTGCTTTCATCGATATTGCAACGCCATGTTCATCGCTTCCGCAAATAAACGCGACATCTTTTCCTTGCAATCTCAAATAGCGAGAATAAATATCACTTGGTACATAAACACCAGCCAAATGACCTATGTGAATTGGACCATTTGTATAAGGCAAAGCAGCAGTAATTGTGTATCTTTTAGGGTTTTCTAACATTGTAATTTAGGTATATATTCTGCAAAAATAAGCAATAGAATTGAGAGTTTTATTTATCCTGAATTTATTTCAGGATTTGAAGCTATTTCCAGCTTTACACTTCAATCTTTTCATTTTTAAAGAAAAAATGAAAAGGATTTTCGTTTCAATCTGGGCTAGAGCAATCGTTTTCAATTCAACTTAATTTATATATTTGTAGTTCAGTTTTAAAATTAAAAATGAAGAAATCTATAATCTATATTCTAATTTCTATTTTCTCAAGTAACCTTCAAGCCCAAAAAACTATGATTGCACCAGCATATTTAAAAAAAGGCGACACCATTGCTATTGTAGCAACAGCTCGTAAAAACATTGATGACAATTTAAAACCAGCCATTTCTTGGTTAAAAAGTTGGGGTTTAGAAGTTGTAATTGGCAACACAATAGGATTAGATAAAAACCAACTTGCAGGAACAGATGAACAACGTGCAGCCGATTTTCAATCTCAACTTGACAATCCAAATATTAAAGCAATTTGGTGTGTTCGTGGTGGTTATGGTACAGTACGAATGGTTGATTTATTAAATTTTACAAAATTTAAACAATCGCCAAAATGGATAATTGGCTTTAGCGATGTAACGGTTTTACACAGTCATTTAAACACAATGGGTTATCAATCCATTCACGGAATTATGCCTGTAAGTTCTAAAGCTACTGAAGAAGCTAAAGAATCTTTACGCAAATCATTATTTGGCGAAAGCTTGCAATATACAGTTCCGTGTGACCAAATGAACCGATTAGGAAAAGCAAGTGGCATTTTAGTTGGCGGAAATCTTTCCATTTTATACAGTCTTTTAGGTTCACCTTCGGCAATAGATTGTACAGATAAAATTCTTTTTATAGAAGATCTAGACGAATATTTATACCATATGGATAGAATGATGATTAACCTAAAACGCAATGGTTGTCTAGAAAGTTTGAAAGGAATTATCGTTGGCGGAATGACAAAAATGAAAGACAACGACATTCCTTGGGGAAAAAACGTGCTAGAAATTATTGATGATGTTACTAAAACGTATAATATTCCAATAATTTATAATTTTCCTGCTGGACATTTAGCCGATAATCATGCATTAATTCTTGGAAGAAAAATTTCGCTTGAAGCTAATGATTTGGAGAGTACAATTGTTTTTGAGTAATGATTTTTGAACTTTAAATTATTTTTGAAATCTAAAATCATAATTCGTTAATCAACAATCTAAAATCTAATGGCAGAACATAATGAATTAGGAAAACTCGGAGAAGAACTAGCAATAGCATTTTTAGAAAAAAACGGCTATAGAATTCGCGAAGCCAATTGGGTTTTTCAAAAAGCTGAAATTGATATTATTGCCCAAAAAGAAAATATACTAGCAATTGTAGAAGTTAAAACACGTTCAACATTAGATTTTGGTTTGCCACAAGACTTTGTAAAACCTAAAAAAATCCAACTTTTAGTAAAAGCCGTAAATGAATATGTTGTTATAAACGATTTAGATTTAGAAATTAGATTCGACATAATTGCAATCAATAAAGAAGGAAAACAATTTGTTATTGAACATCTTGAAGATGCTTTTTATCATTTTTAATCCTTCAACAAAAGATAAAATTATGTTTATTTAATTAAATGTAAACTTTTTACTCTATTTTTACTATCTATTAAACCAAAATACTATGAAAAAACTACTAACAATTGCCTCATTGTTTAGTTTCTTTTTACTTTTTTCGCAAAATGAAGTTGCCAAAAAAGTTCAAGAGTTACAAAAATTAAGAACTGCATTTAAACCATTTTCGGTACTAACCATCAATCAAAATGTACAAGATGTTGATAATGATAGAATTGTGTCTAACGCAACTTTTGCTACAATAAAAACGCTAACGGTTAATGATATTTATTCTAATAAGTATGAAAATATCGAATTAACAATTCCTTATAATGGTAATGACGTTACTATGCAATTGTATAAAGTTGACGTTTTTTCTGAAGGATTTCACGTAGATTCTGACAAACAAAAAAATATTTCGTATCAAAAAGGTGTTTTTTATAGAGGAATTGTAAAAGGAGATTTCACATCAGTTGCTTCTTTTAACTTTTTTAATAATGAGTTTAACGGAATTGTATCTGGAAACGGATTTGCGAATTTAGTTGTTGGAAAATTAAACAAGACAAATAATACACAAGATTATGTGGTTTATGATGATGCAAATTTAAAAGTTTCTAGCGATTTTAATTGTGAAGTTAAAGATGATGAAACACTTCACTCTTCAGAAAACGCTCAAGAAAATAAAAATATTGGAAGTGCAAGATGTGTAACTGTATATTTTGAAATGGATTTCGATTTATATGAACAAAACGGCAGTGATACAGCAACTACTACCAATTGGATGACTTCACTTTTTAATCATGTACAAACTTTGTATAATAATGATGGAATTACAGTTTCAATAAAATCAATATTTATTTGGACAACTCAAGATCCGTATGATGGAATAGGAACTTCATCATCGGCATATTTGTATAAATTTAATGAAGTAAGACCAGTTTTTGATGGTGATGTTGGACAACTTGTAGGCATTGACGCTGGAGGTTTAGGTGGAGTTGCTGTTGGAATAAATGCCTTGTGTACACAAAGTAATTTTAGTTATTCTGATGTAAGTTATTCTTATGCAGCTTTTCCTTCCTATTCGTTTAATGTTATGGTTGTAACCCACGAATTAGGACATTTATTTGGATCAAGGCACACACACTCTTGTGCTTGGAATAGTAATAATAATACTTCTATAGATGGTTGTGGTACACAAGCAGGATTTGCTGAAGGAAGTTGTGCTCAAGGACCAATTCCGTCAACAACTACTAAAGGGACAATAATGAGTTATTGTCATTTAATTAGTGGAGTAGGAATAAAATTTAGCAATGGTTTTGGACCACAACCTGCAGCTAGAATTTTATCAAGAGTAAATAATGGACCATGTTTAAGTACAGATTGTATAAATACTTGTATAAATACTGTTGGATTAATTGAAGTTAATAATGTTAGTACTAATTCTGCATTAGTAACTTGGGCAGATTCTGGAACATTTACCACTTGGCAAGTTGCGGTTTATCCTTTTGGAAGTACTGCTATTGTTTATGAGACTGTTACTACTAATAGTTACACTGCAATTGGCTTGTTACCAAATACCTATTACGTGGTTGAAGTAAAACCATCTTGTACTACAGGATTAGTTTCTTCTTCTAGAGAAGTAATTTTTGCCACTTCAACAACGTATTGTGCAGGAGTTTCAATAACAGACACTGGTGGCGCATTTGATGTTTACACCAATATGGAAAATATTGTTAGAGTAATGATTCCAGAATTATCAAACAATATTATTACCTTAACTATAAATGAATTTTCATTAGAACTAGATTATGATTACTTATATATTTACAATGGAAATTCTACAAGTGCAACATCATTTGATACTGCTGGATATACAGGAATAACCATTCCAACATCATTTACTTCTACTGCAGCAGATGGTTCTTTAACAATGCGTTTTTATTCAGATCAAGGTGTTGTAGATACTGGTTGGGTTGCAACAACTTCTTGTACTCCAAATTTAGGAATTAATGGTTTTGAAGGAATTGATTTTACATATTACCCAAATCCAACAAACGGAATTGTAAATATAAATTCTAAAACGAATATCACAGCAATTTCTGTATTCAATGTTGCAGGACAATTGTTGTATGATTCTAAAATAAATGATTTAAAATCTAATGTAGATATTTCGGCATTTTCAAACGGAACGTACTTTTTTAAATTAAAATTTGATGAAAAAGAAGTGAATTTTAAGGTATTGAAAATGTAATTTTTTTAGTTTTTATACAAATAAAACATCCCTAAGTCTTTTAGATCTTGGGATGTTTTTTTATAATTTATATTTAGACTTTAAAGAATCTAGAAATTCAAATGCATCAACACCAGATTTTTTGGATTCTAAAACTCTTTTATCTAGCTCGTGTAATTTTGTATTAAACTCATATTGGTAAAATTCAGGATTTTCAGTTTGTTCAATAAATTTAAATTTCATCTTTTCTACTAATTTAATTGATGGAAAGTTTTCTTTTTTGATTAATCCGATGATAACTTCATAATGTAAGTTTTGTAGATAATTTATCATAATAGACATAATTTCAAATCCATAACCTAATCTCCAATATTTCTTTCCAAAGGAACAACCAATTTTACAGATTGTTTTTGATACTGGAGTTATAAGGAAAGTTCCAATTAAGTCATTAGATGATTTTTCTATAATTCCATATCGAAATTCTGTTTTAGTTTTACTATTTTCAATTACGCTTTTAATCATAATTGATGCTTCTTCAATATTTTCAAAACTTTTACTTCCTCTAAATTTCATTGCTTCTTTATCTGAGTAAAGCTCAAAAACTACAGCTACATCATCATTAGATAATTCACGAATATACAATCTTTCAGTTTCTATAATCATTAGTTATTTAAAATTATAAGTTAAACAAATCAGCACCAATTTAAATCAAACTAATCATTTCCAATGCTTTATTAATGCTTTTTACATTCTCAAAAGTTATCAATAATCGCAAACCATTTGGTGTTTGTTTTTCTTTCATTTTTACCAAATGTGATTGTTTTTGTACAAATTGCAACACTTTTTGAAACTGTTTAGAAGCATAATAATCACTTTGTTGATCGGATACAAAATAGCAAACCAACTTGCCTTGTTTCATAATTAATTTTTCAACACCAAGTTTGGTTGCCATCCATTTTATTCTAACACTATTTAAGAGTGAAATGGCTTGTTTGGGCAAAGCACCAAATCTATCAATAAGTTTTTGTTCATATTTCAGTAGCGTTTCATCGTCTTTTATCAAACTCAATTCGTTGTATAAATTCAATCTTTCTGTAATACTATTGATGTATTCGTCTGGAAAAAGCAACTCGAAATCAGTATCAATTTGTAAATCTTTTACATATTCTTTCGTTTCAATATCGTTTTCTGCTGGATATAAATCTTTAAATTCGTTTTCTTTTAACTCGTCTATGGCTTCGTTCATGATTTTTTGATAGGTATCAAAACCAATATCGTTTATAAAACCACTTTGTTCGCCACCAAGTAAATCACCTGCGCCACGAATTTCTAGATCTTTCATTGCAATATTAAAACCACTTCCTAATTCGCTAAATTGTTCCAAAGCTTGAATTCTTTTTCTGGCATCGTCAGTCATTACAGAATATGGCGGACAAATAAAATAACAAAAAGCTTTTTTATTACTTCGTCCAACGCGACCACGCATTTGATGCAAATCTGACAATCCAAAATTATTAGCATTATTAATAAAAATTGTATTGGCATTTGGTACATCCAAACCACTTTCTATAATTGTTGTGGCAACAAGAACATCAAATTCGCCGTTCATAAATGCCAACATTAATTCTTCTAGTTTTTTGCCTTCCATTTGTCCGTGACCAATTCCAACTCGTGCATCTGGAACCAATCTTTGAATCATTCCGGCAACTTCTTTTATATTTTCTATTCTGTTATTAATAAAAAATACTTGACCGTTTCGTTGAATTTCATACGAAATTGCATCGCGAATTAACTCTTCATTAAACCCAACAACATTAGTTTCTATTGGATATCTGTTTGGTGGCGCAGTTGTAATTACAGATAAATCTCTTGCTGCCATTAATGAAAATTGTAACGTTCTAGGAATTGGTGTTGCTGTTAATGTTAAGGTATCAACATTGGCAGTTATGGTTTTTAATTTGTCTTTTACGTTTACACCAAATTTTTGTTCTTCGTCTACAATTAGCAATCCTAAATCTTTAAATTGTACATTTTTATTCACCAATTGATGCGTTCCAATAATAATATCTAGTTTACCTTCGGCAAGTTCTTTTAGCGTTTCTGTTTTTTCTTTGGCAGTTCTAAAACGGTTTAAATAACCAATTGTAACTGGCATTTCTTTTAATCTTTCTGTAAAAGTTCTGTAATGTTGGTAGGCCAAAATTGTAGTTGGAACTAAAATGGCAACTTGTTTTCCGTTGTCAACTGCTTTAAAAGCTGCTCTAATGGCAACTTCTGTTTTTCCAAAACCTACATCGCCACACACTAATCTGTCCATTGGTCTGTCGCTTTCCATATCGTTTTTTACATCTCTAGTTGAGGTAATTTGATCTGGTGTGTCTTCATAAATAAACGAACTTTCTAATTCTTTTTGTAAATAACTGTCTTGTGCGCAAGAAAATCCTTTTTCTAATCTTCGTTTGGCGTACAGTTGTATTAAGTTGAAAGCTATGTATTTAACTCTAGCTTTGGTTTTTTGTTTTAATGCTTTCCACGCACCAGAACCTAATTTATAAATTTTTGGTGGCGCACCATCTTTTCCGTTAAACTTGGCAACTTTGTGTAATGAGTGAATGCTTATGTAAACAATATCATTATCGGCATAAACTAGTTTTATTGCTTCTTGCGTTTTGCCTTCGACTTGAATTTTTTGCAATCCACCAAATTTTCCAATTCCGTGATCTATGTGAGTTACATAATCGCCAACCGAAAGTGAAGTCAATTCTTTTAAAGTAATAGTTTGCTTTTTAGAATAACCATTTTTAATGTTGAACTTATGATAACGTTCAAAAATTTGATGATCAGTGTAGCAAGCAATTTGATTTTCTTCGTCTATAAAACCTTGATATAAAGGAAGTACTATTGATTTGTATTTTTTCACTTCGACTGCGCTCAGTGTGACAGACGATTTGGAATCTTCCTCATCAATATCTTCAAAAATTTCTTTGAAACGATTTGCTTGATTTTCATTAGAACAAAAAAGATAATTTTTAATTCCGTTGAAGTGATTTTCGTTTAAATTATTCAGTAATAAATCAAATTGTTTATTGAAAGAAGGTTGCGGTTTTATACTGAATTGAATGGTTTTATCAATTTTAAAAACTGGCGAATTGCTTAATTCAACTACCGAAAAGTTTAGAGATTTTTTAAGAAATTGTTCTTTGTTTACAAATATATCTTCGGGTTTTGCATGTTTTATATCTTTCGATAATTTTTCAAATGCTTCAATTGCTTTTACAAATGCTCTGTCCAATTGTTGCACTAAAAGCTCGGTATTCTGAATAAAAAGTACCGTTTTTTCATTGATATAATCTAAAAAACTTTCTCTGTTTTCTTCAAAAAATTGATTTTCTACATTCGGAATTATCAATATTTTTTTTAATCGTTCTATAGATAATTGGGTTTCTACATCGAAACTTCTAATGGAATCTACTTCGTTTCCAAAAAATTCTATTCGGTACGGATTATCATTTGAAAAGGAAAAAACATCTACAATTCCGCCACGAACAGAAAATTCTCCTGGTTCAGTTACAAAATCTACACGTTTAAAATTGTATTCAAACAACACTTCGTTAATAAAATCGATTGCCAGTTTATCATTAACAGAAATTTTGAAGGTATTTTTTTCTAATTCTTTTCTGGTAACCACTTTTTCAAAAATCGCTTCGGCGTAAGAAACTATAATTGCAGGTTTTTTTCTAGAATTTATTCTGTTTAAAACTTCTGCTCTAAGCAAAACGTTGGCATTATCAACATCATCAATTTGATAAGGTCTTCGGTACGATCCAGGATAAAAAAGTACATCTTGATCGTTTATTAATTGTTCTAAATCGTTAAGATGAAACGCAGCTTCTTCTTTGTCATTAAACAATAAAAGAAAAGGCAATTCGGTTTTTTCAAAAGCAGCATTTACTACAAATGATAATGATGAACCCAATAAACCTTTGGCATTAATTTTAGCATCGCGTTGCAGTATTTCTTTAGCAAGAAGTTGCACATTGGCTGATTTTTGAAACGTAGAAACTACAGAAGATTTACTCAAGATTACTTATTTTATGCTTAATTATATTTATTTTATTATGGAAGATCATTAATTGTAGTAGTAGGAATTGCTCTTGAAGTATCTTTCATTCTAATGATATCTGGTTCGCCATCTTCCATCGGAATTAAACTTCGTGTAGTAATTTCTTCCATTTGCAATTGCAAAGACATTATTTCTACATTTATTTCATCAACAAATTTCAATACTTTTTTATCTGGAATTTGATTTAAATGAATAAATAAATCCATTGCTTTAATTTTGGTAGTAAGTACTGTAATTCTACTTTTTATTGGTGGTGTATTAAATTCAGGTGGAATGTTATTGTTTAATTCCATTACTTTTTTAGAAAGTACTTTGGCTTTTTTTTGAAAAGCACCGATAGATGCTTTTGGTTTTTGATTAATTTCTATTAAAAAAGCGCGCCATTCTAACCAATTACTTACTTTAGATTGAGTTGTGGCTTGTAAATTGGGTGTAACAAAAGTCCAACCTTGATTAATTCTATCAAAGATTTTCTCTTTTTTTTGGGCTTCTTTTTTTTGTTCAGCAAGTCGTTCTACAGTATCATCTTTACAAGAAATAAGTACTATTGAAAGCAATAAAAAACAGATTAATTTTAATTTCATTGAAAATTATATAGGATTACAAAAGTACAAAAGTAGAAGGAAAGTAAATGCTAAAAATAGTATAAAAAGAGTTGATTTATTTTTATAGAAATTCTAGATTAAGTAAGTTTGACTCGTTGGGAGTAATTAATAAAAATGTATTAAAACTCTCTTTTTCAGTTAAGTATAAAATCAATTAGATGAATAATGTCTGTCTGAGCTTGTCGAAGACCTTTAAAAGCGTACATTTCTACAAGCTCAATGTGACAATTCGTGAAAAATAATTACATTTGATTAATAAATAACTTTGTGTATGCAAAATATAAAATTTGTGTTATCTATTTTATTATTGATTTTTATATCTTGTAATAAAGAAGAAGAAAAACTAACCAATTCAATCGAGGTTAATTATGTTTCTACAGGTCATAAATATGGTAAATTATACAAATATTTTAATTTAACGGAAACTATTATTAAAAACGATGAATATACAATGCTTGTTTATTTAGATACTATTAGTTTTAAAAGAATTGATACTTTGAAATTGTATAAGGATGGTAAAATAATTTTTAATAATGTAGAAGTTAAAAACGTTGACTCTAAAAATATAAAAAACAAAAATAAAGTTATTAATGTTCAAAAAATATATATTCCTCATATAGGAGATGTGTCTGCTGATAATTTTTCTGGAGAAATTATATATCTTAATTTTGATGGTATAATTGCGAGATATGGTATTACGTCAAATTATATTTCTTTATATGAACCAAATATATACTCTGACATACACAATAAAATATTATATCAAAAAATTGATTTTAAAAGGAATAAAAATGAATTAGATGGAAAACCTTAGTTAATTTTAACTCCTCAAAACATAAAAACTAACTTTAACAAATCCCAACATCCCAAACTTTACGAAAACGTTATATTTGTAGCAACTAACAACTACAACTATGAATAAGATATTAATTATTGGCGCTTGCGGACAAATTGGCACTGAACTTACCGTAAAATTACGTGCCGAATATGGAAATGATAACGTAATTGCATCTGACATTAGAAAACTAAATAATGATATTGTAAACAACGGAATATTTGAAGTTGTAAATGCCTTAGACTACAATCAAATTGAACATTTAATAGAAAAATATCACATTACCGATGTGTATTTAATGGCAGCATTATTATCTGCAACTGCAGAAAAAAATCCAGCTTTTGCTTGGGATTTAAATATGAATTCGTTGTTTCACGTTTTAAATTTGGCGAAAGCTAAAAAAATAAAAAAAATATTTTGGCCATCAAGTATTGCCGTTTTTGGACCAACTACACCAAGAGAAAACACACCACAATACACCATAATGGAACCGTCAACTGTGTACGGAATTTCTAAACAAACAGGCGAACGTTGGTGCGAATATTATCATGTTCAATATGGCGTTGATGTGCGAAGCATTCGTTATCCTGGTTTAATTTCTTGGAGTACTGAACCTGGTGGAGGAACAACAGATTATGCTGTAGACATTTATCATAAAGCAATTACTGATGGAAA
This sequence comes from Flavobacterium sp., assembly GCF_043760115.1. Lineage (GTDB taxonomy): Bacteria > Bacteroidota > Bacteroidia > Flavobacteriales > Flavobacteriaceae > Flavobacterium. The sequence goes on along the minus strand of NZ_JAYUPK010000169.1, from coordinate 45,075 downwards.
ATTCACGGCGTTTTTATCTGAAAATACCGAACTTCCTATGATGTATATGGACGATGCCATAAAAGCTACGATTCAAATTATGCAAGCTGATGCTGATGCAATTAAGATTCGTTCTTCATATAATTTAGCCGGAATGAGTTTTAATCCGAAGGAAATTGCCGAAGAAATAAAAAAACATTATCCAGATTTTACTATTGACTATGCTCCAGATTTCCGTCAGAAAATTGCAGATTCTTGGCCTGCAAGTATTGATGATGCTGAGGCAAGAAAAGATTGGAATTGGAAAAATGATTACAATTTAGAAGCCATGACTGTTGAGATGTTTGATAAACTTACTCACAATGTTTATTCTAAAAAAGCTTCACTCTGATTTATATTTAAAAATCATTTTTACACTAATCCTCCAAAAAGGCGGACACGTTTCACGAATTTTCACGAATTTTATTGCGGTTATTTATTTCACTAATTTAAATTAGATTTCACACGAATTTCCACGAATTTTTTGCGGTTATTTATTTCACTAATTTAAATTAGATTTCACACTAATTTCACGAATTTCCACGAATTTTTTGAGGTAATTTATTTCACTAAACTGTCTTAATTTCTACTATTTTAATTCTTTAAATCTTTTAATAAATAAAAACGCTACCTAAAAAATTAGATAGCGTTTTCCCTCTAAACAAAACAAACTTATTTCGAAGTAACAAACTTCTATTCTATTTACGTCAAACAAGTTGTTTTGGATTTATTTTTTCTGTAATTTTTCTATAAGTGGATTTTCAATTGCCGATTTTATTTTTATTACTTCATTAGTAGTATCGTTTGGAATGGTCATTGAAAGTACGTAATGGCTAATTTTCCAACTTCCATCTGTTAAAACTAAAACGCCTGATGCTCTACAAATTTTCATTTGTGTATTTAATAATTCGTCAAACCAAGCTGTTTTTTTATCCTTAGAAAAATAAATGTTTCGTTCTAATGCTGTAAAACTCCAAGCTTTTCCTTTGTCAAAATAAGGTTTTGCAAATGCTTCAAATTGTGGTTTTGTCCAGTTTTCTGTTGCATCAGTTCCAATGTAAATAGCATTTGGCGAAAGCATGTTAAAATACTCATTAAAATTAGCATTTGCAGCAGCTTTATGCCAATTGTTTAAAAGTGAATTTATAGTAGTTTTTTGCTCATCAACATTTTTAATAGAAGAACAACTTGAAAATATAAATGCTAGAAAGAGTATTTTTTTCATATTTATAGAGTTTAAACAAATATAATTAAATTGAAAATTTAAAACCTATTTTCTAATTTTAATTGGGTTACCTTGCCAAGATACTTGCAAAATCGAGTGTGTTTATACAATGGAAAACAGCTTTGAAACTTTAATTGCAAGTTATATAGAAAATAATGTAGGTATTGCAAATCACTTTATAAGTGATGAATTGGCCAATCATTTAAAAGAAAATTTGCTTTCGCTAAACGAAAAACACTTGTTGCTTACCGCAGGAACAGGCAATGCAGATAAGTTAATTCACAACACCACAATACGAAACGATGTGATTTATTGGTTGGATAAAAAACACAACAATCAATATGAAAATGAATTTTTCGATAAAATTGAAGCATTTATTTTGTACTTAAATCAAGAATGTTTCGCAGGAATTACCGATTATGAATTTCACTATTCATTGTATGAAAAAGGAAGTTTTTACCGCAAACATTTAGATCAATTTCAAGACAATACCAGCAGACAATTCTCAATGATTTCGTACTTAAACGACAATTGGAAAATAGAAGATGGTGGCGAACTTTTAATTCATAATAAAGATAACAACCAAAAAATTGCACCCACACAAGGTAAGACGGTTTTCTTTAAAAGTAATGAATTGGTTCATGAGGTTTTGGTTACTAATGAGAGAAGGATGAGTGTTACTGGTTGGTTGAAGAGAGGATAGTTATTTCAGAAAAATACTGTCTAAATGATATTCCAAAAACTCTTTTCTTGGTAAATAACTTTGCGGTTCAATTATTTTTCTATTTTCGATTGAAGCGAAGTGATTGTTGAAAAAAGGAGAATCTTTTTTCTTTTTCAATTCGGTAGATAAAATTATTTCATAATTAGTATTTATAGCAATAATTCCTTTATCAAATGCTCTGTCGTAAAGTGGTGAAAGACAAATTCCGTTTTCTGGATTTAATCTTTCTTTTTCATTTTTAGACCAAGGAATTATGTGACTTGCTAATAATAATTGCGGAATATCAATTCCAGTAATCGCGCATTTACTAGCATAATTTGCTAAAACCATTTCTCTAAAAACTGATTGATTTACTCTCGTTTTTACTTCACGAGTTACCATTTCACCTTTTAAATCTTTAATGTCAAAAAGTAATTCTTTGTATTTATTTTCTATGGATGTGTTTTCTTTTTGAGCAAGGATTTGTTCGCTTAGAAAAACTAATTCTTCTTGATTGTAGAAAAACTCATCCCAAATGGGTTTAACGATATTTTTTCCTCCATCCATTCCTTTAATTCCTCTAGCTTGTAAAGCTGGATCAACACTTGCAAAATTTACTAATCTAATTGCAACCGAATTAGAAGTTCGACCTATTAAACTAGCCAAATGGATAATGTCTTTATTTGTACTATGCATTTTTCCAAAAGGAATTTTTAAGTATAAGTTGAATGCTAGGATTAATTCTTCTTTAGTCCAGAGATTTCGGGTTGCCATTTTAATTATCTACATTAAATTTAATGTATTCCAAGAGTTCTTTAAAATTTATTCGATGCTCGATTATATTCCTTCGTATAGAAATACATTGTTCACTGTCAAATTCAAAATCTTCTTTTCCAAATTGGCCAATAAGAACCATTTTTCCCTCTTTTTGTTTTGCTTTAGAATGTGCAAACTTATTTCGGATATCTATAACTTCATTGAAATAAGTTGAGTTTCTTTTTAAGAAAGTAATTATTTCTTTTGATTGAACTTGCTTATTATACTCTCGTAATAAATCTCTAAAAATACTCCATTTTCTATTTGCTTCTATACTTTGAAATATATTATCAAATCCTATTTCGCTGTACCTTTCTTTAAAACTTTCAGAACGAGTTGATAGAAATTTATCTGCATATTCGTCTATAATTTCTTTTAATCTGTCGGTATTAAGTTGAAGCCTATTATTTGCTAATTCTAATGTTAACTCTTCAATGATAACATCAAGTTGACTTGTTTCTGAGGTAATCAAACCTCTTGTAGCATTTAATTCTAGTAATTTATCTAAAGTTAGAATAATTAATTTTTCTACTTTATCTAAAAAAGTATCTCTATTAGTATGAAAAGTAATTCTATCCATAAAAGCAAGTCTTTCTTTAACTTCTGGACTATCTCGAAAATTTGACTTTGCAGAATAAAAAAGTATTTCAGTTGAAAATCGTCTGTTTTCTCTTATTTCTTGAATTATAACATCACCTGTAGTTGTGTTTAAATTGAAATCTGATAAAATTAAATCATATTTGTGTTTAGAAATATAATCATCAAGTTTTGCTTCATCATCTACTGTTTCAACATTAGATTCAAAACCCAATTCATTTAAAAATGTCCTAATACTTTCAACTTCTCCGTTTGCAATATATTCTTCTATATCATTATCAATCCAAAGGATGTTATATTCTAATTGCATATTTTTATTTTTTGAAAGATATTAAAAATTCTACTCCTTTTTTTAATTTATTGTTGACTTCTATTTTACTTTTAAGCTTTTCAATAATTTCCTTTACATGATACAAACCAAGACCAGAACCTCTTCGCGAAGTTGAAAAGCCAAAATCAAAAATATTATTAACAACATTTTCTTTAACTCCATCACCATTGTCTTTAAACGAAAGAATTACAGAATTTTCTTCTTGCCTTAACCAAGAAACTTCAATTTCTGAGGCATTGTTTTTAAATGAATTGCTTATAAGATTGTCTAAAACAATTATCATATCAATTGGGTTAAACTTAATTTTTAAACTTAATAATGTTGGTGTTGAAATATTGATTTTTAGTAATTCTCGATTATTTTTTAAATCTTCCCTGTGTTTATAAACGTTCTCTAAATATTCATTTGTAAAAGTAATTATATCAATTTCCATATTATTTGCGTGAATGTTAAAATTAACTTTCTTAAAATATTTTGAAAAAGAAGTTATTTTTTCATTTTGACGACTTATTCTTTTAGTAATTTCTATTAGATGGTTTTTATCTAAATTATTATTTATTGCCTTAGCAAGATTTTCTATATCAGATTTTATCAAATTGGTAGTTAAACCAATATGATGAAGAATACTTTCAAGATTTTTAGTGTCATCTGTTATTTCATGAGTTAAAAAATTATTTTGAGTTGATACAAATCCAAGTTTTTCAAAAATTTCTTTGTTCTCGTCTTTTACTAACTCAGTTTCTTTCTCAGCTGACCGAACACGTTCGTCAGATTCTTTTAAAATTCTTTCTATTTTTTGACTGTCTGCCAGTAACTTCGGATTATTAGTTTCACTTGCAATTCGTTTAAAATTGCTAACTAGCTTTTTAGCACTGTTTTCTTCTTGTTGACTTATAAGTCTTATTAGATCTTTATTATATTCTATACCAAGAATTGATTTGTCATCAGAAATATTGCCGATAAGTTTAACAAGTTTTTTATTAACTTCATCAACATTTAAATTTTCAATATTATCGTCATTAACTCCCCAAGAAGTTACATCAATTACATATTTTTCTAATCTTTTAAGAGTTTCAAAAAGGTAATATTCTAGTTGACTATAAGCTTTTGTTTTAACTAAACCTCCATCTCTGCTAGTTGTTTCTTTTAAATCCGTTTCTTCTCCTTCAATTTCAATTATTCCTATTAAATTTCTTAACCCAATATATCTATTGTATCCTTGAACAGCTCTGTTGTCAATGCCTAATATGTCATTATTCCTTTCTCCAAAAGGATAGATTCTAAAACCATTTTTATATACAAAAACATTACCATATTCAACTGCATCGATACCAATTCTTCTTTTAAAAATAATCTTTGCTGATCTATTTAAAAAATAAAGTTTGATAGATATTTTATTTAAAAGGTTATGCTTATTTTTCTCTTTAATTGTATAAATAAAGTTTTCTCTATCATTTAAAGAAGTTGTAACAACGTCGCCTAGGTCTGAAATTTCAGTTACTATTTTTGTTGTTTTAATATCAAGCTCTTCGAAAATAAAATTTTCTATTTTTCCATTTACAGTATTTCTATAAATTCTGTGTCCCTCTCCTTTTGATAAAAATTTTTGCTTTTCATTAATATCATTTTGTATTTCGTCAGGAACAACAATATTTATATTAAACGGATTTTCTTTAGCAGATTTATTTAAATCAGGTCTAATAAGTTTAGATAACTTATCTTTTAATTTTTTTAATTCATCTCTATTCCATTCTTCAGTGCTTATACCACTTATTTCCAATATTGTCCCATGTTCAATACCGTATTTATTTTGAGTAATTACACTATGTTCAACAGGTATTCTTATGAATTCTTCGTTTTGATTTTCTTCAAATTTTTTCCAATTAACATTAATGTTTTCGACTTTGCTATTTACTTTATTCTTGATTGTGATCAAATTTAAAAATTGACCAAGTCTATCACAAGAGAATCTACCTACACCTTTTGCACCAGCATAGTGACGATTAGACTTAATTTTGTTTCGATAATCAAAGTCCTCAGTCTTATCTTTTTTTGCAGAATAAGCCACAAATAACCATTTGTTGATCAAATCATTATAATCCATTCCTTTGCCATTGTCTTGGATTATAATCTTTGCATTTGATGAATAAATATTTTCAAAAGTTATATTAACCTCAGATGCATTCGCATCAAATGAGTTTTTCACTAATTCAAAAATTGCAACAAAATTGTCAGTAATTAATTCACTTCCAATAAGATTTTTTAAACCTGAACTTATTTTAAAATACTCTTTATTCATTCATAGGTTTATTAAACTTTTTAAAATCAATCCACTTTGCTCACTAAAAAGTGGTGGAATTGCATTGCCAATTTGAGTATATCTTGGCACTTCCTGAACTCTTAATTTACCACCAGTTGTATATTTTCCTTGAAATTTATACCAATCTGGAAACGATTGTATTCTGGCATATTCACGAACCGTTAGTATTCTTGCTTCTTGATAATGTATATAATCGTCTGGAAGTGTAGTTATTGTAGGTGTTTTGTCTTGAGCATTTAATGGTATAACAGTTCTCTTTTTAATATTATACTTTTCTTGAATTTCAGCACTGATATTAAAATTTCTTCTATCAGTAGTTTCTTCGAGAATGCTTTTAAATCGTTCTATAATTAATTGTGAGTGTTTTGGGAAACGATGACTATCCGCAATTTCATTTTTTATTCCTTGACGCATTAATTTTTGGTAATTACCTTTTTGCTTTCCATAAATTCCTGATTGAAAACTAGGAAAATCTGGAGTAGGTTCTAAACCATTTTGTTTAAATAAATCTGAAATTGCATCTTGAAGATTAGTCTTTTCATTTAACCCTTTTTCTTTTAGAAATTCAAATTTATTGTTTTCTAAAGAACTGAAAAATTCATTTGCTTTTTCTTGCGTAGCATTATCTAAAGTTTTTTTAATACCAACAAGTATAAAACGTGTTCTCTTTTGAGGTACACCATAATCTCCAAAATTCACTAATTGTCCTTTCACAAAATAACCTGCAGCATTTAATTTTTGTGTTACCTGTGAAGAATAGGCAATTCCTTTTTCTTTATTTTTCTTAAATTCCATTGTAAAACCTTTTACATTTTCGAAGAAAATAATTTTTGGTTCTACAATTTTTACAAAATTTATATAGGAATTAATTAAGTCGTTTCTTAAATCGTATTCATTTCTTTTTCCCGCCATTGAAAAACCTTGACATGGCGGTCCGCCTGCAATCATGGTTACTTTACCTTTTAATTTTTCAAGTTTAGATTTATATTTATCTAAAACTTCATTTATTTCCAATGCTTGTTGTGGTAACCATTTTGGCCAATCGAAATGTTTTTTTTGATCTATTAGATTGTATTCTAAAGTTTTGAATGCATCAATGCTTTTTTCAATAGCAAAAAGTCCTTTCCAACCAGACTGATGTAAACCTAATGAAAGACCACCACAACCAGCAAATAAATCGATGTAAGTTAACTTATTTTTCATAATCGAATAAATCTTTTATATTTATTTCGAAAGCGTTCGCTAACTTTTCAATTATTAAAAGAGATACATTCCTTTCGCCTTTTTCTATATCTGAAATATATGTTCTGTCAATATTTGCTATGTTTGCCAAATATTCAATAGAGTAATTTCTTTGTTCTCTTAGCGATTTTATTTTTATCCCAAATTTTTTTCTCAAATCCATAATCTGTAAAATTACATTTGCGAGGACAATTGACCTGTGGACAATAATCCTTTTCTTTTTACTTAAAAATGTTTATTAAAGTAAATAATTCAGATTTAGTCTAATAAAAAAATACAGAACTTCATTTTTAACAAACCCAATAAAATTCCAATCATAAAAAAAACTATATTTGAAATCTTAAAAATAGTATTATGAAAAAGTTAGTTGCTTTATTGGTTATAAGTATGTTGGGGTTAAGTTCTTGTAAAAAAGACGCCACTGAAGTTACAGAAGAAAGTGAAACTACAGTTACAGATACAGCCTTTGTTGCAACAGATAGTGTTGCTTCGGCAAGCGCATCGATGGTTCAGCCAATACAACCAGATGCAACTGGAGCAAATCCAAATACTATAATGAGACAAAATTCGGGTATGCCAATGCAACAAACTACAACTGCTGTGCAACAAGTACAACAACCAGTTGCAACTGCCAAAGGAATGAATCCTGCGCATGGTCAACCAGGTCACAATTGCGGAATTGCTGTTGGTGCGCCATTAAATTCTGCTGTAAAAAAAGCTCCTGTTGCTAGTACATCCGTGTCGCCTGTTCAACAAGTTCAAGCTTCGCCTCAATCAAATACGGTTCCAAATTCGCCAATGAGTTTTAATACTGATGGGAAATCTACTATAACTACAAGTACGCCAACAACTCCTGTTGTAACTGCGCCAGGAATGAATCCGCCACACGGACAAGAAGGTCACGTTTGTGCTGTTGCTGTTGGTGCGCCATTGCCAAAACAATAATTTATTTATAGAATTTTACAACTTAATTTTTTAATTGTGTAATATAATTTATTGAAGCTAGAAATATCTTTGATGTTGCTTTGCAAATGCAATTGCTTTATTTCTAACTATTAAAAATTAGTATTATGAATTTGAAACGTACTTTTGGTTTTATTCTTACCTTACTTGGTATTGGCGGAATGATTTATACAGCAATGTTGTTTGCTCAACCTTCTAGCGAGACCAACAATGTAAAATCTCTTATTATTTATGGAGTTTTAGGAATTGTGTTTTTTGTATCTGGAATTAGCTTGGTAAAGAACACTAAGGATGAAGCATAGGTTTTTAAATAGTGAACTTTTATCTAACGTTTTGCAATTAACATTTTCACTATAAAGAAATAAAATTCTTACACAATTATTTTATGAGTTAGACTGAAGAAAAAGTTTGAATTTTTATTTCTGTTTTATAAAACAACAAAATCTGTTTACAAAAGTGAATGGACTTTATTGTATAAGGGTTTTATTAAAATTAAAATTAATTTTTTAAACAAAAAAAGTCTAACATTTCTGCTAGACTATTAAATTGTTGTCTATTATGTCTCGAACCAATTCCGATAGCTATCGGAACTCTGATTAACAGTTTTTTTAAACAAAAAAAGTCTAACATTTCTGCTAGACTTTTAAATTGCTCCCTCTCTTGGGCTCGAACCAAGGACCCTCTGATTAACAGTCAGATGCTCTAACCAACTGAGCTAAGAAGGAAACTGTATATTTTAATTTTTTTAAGAACTTTTCTGGTTGCTTTTAGATAAATTATCATCGTTTAAGCGGTTGCAAATATAATATGTTTTTTACGTTTTACAAATTAAAAAGTAAAAAAATTATATTTATTTATAAAAGTTTATCTACAACCAATTGATAAATATCTTTTCCGAATGTTAAAGCCATTAGACTCAGTAAGATAATCATTCCAAAGGTTTGAACATAACCTGCAGCTTTTTCATTTAAAGTTTTACCCGTAATCATCTCTACAATTGTAAAAAGTGCGTGTCCACCATCTAATCCAGGAATAGGAAGTAGGTTCATAAATGCTAAACCGATTGAAAATAGTGCTGTAAAACCCCAAATAAATTCCCAATCCCATTCGTCTGGAAGCATTCTTGCAATTCCAATTGGGCTTTTTACTTGAGTGTAAGCTCCAGTTGCTGGTCTTAAAATCAATTTAAAACTATTAATATTATAAATGATTTGGCTCCAAGACAGACGAACTGCCTCATTTATTGAATTAAAAAAACTCATTTTATTCACAACAGTATACTTATCGAGTTTAGAATTGTCAAATTTTATACCCAATTTCCCTGATTTATTTATTTTTGATACTACATTAATTGTTTTATTATCTCTTTTAATTTTTAGTAGAATGGATTTTCCTTTATTTTCTTCTAATTGTTTTTTAAAATCAATATTCGAAATTTTACCATTTGCAGAAATAATTATATCACCAGATTTTAAAGATTCGTTATTTTGAATTTCTTTAATTGTTAAATCAGATAAATTATAATTTTGGTTAATAAAAATATTATTTCCAGTAAATGTTCCTAGAGAGTCTGTCTTAATCATGATATTCAAATCCTTTCCATCTCTGTTAACTAATAAATTTATATAATCATTTTTATGTAATTTTGATTCATTTAGAACTTCATCATAATAGGTATATCTAACTTCGTTAATTCCTAAAACTTTATCAAACCTCTTTAAGCTAGTAGATTTTGAATTTGTTATAGAATCAATAAAAATTTGATCTAATTTTATTCTTGCTTGAATAAAACTTTTACCTTCTTTTCTAATAATTTCTCCTTTTTGAGAATCTGTTAGGTGTAGATTAATTTCTTTACCATCTCTATTTACTTTTATATTATCTCCAAATAAAACTCCCATAACGGCATATTTTAAATCTGGAATAAACTCTCCATCAATAGAGACAATTTTATCTCCATTTTTAAATCCTACTTTTTGACCAACATCACCATAAGCCAAACCATCTTTCTGAACTTTTTCTAGTGAAATATATTTTTGTCCAACTGTAGAAAATAGTGTAGTATATATTACCAATGCCAAAACTATATTCACAAATATTCCACCCAACATAATTATTAATCGTTGCCAAGCTGGTTTAGATCTAAATTCCCATGGTTGTGCTGGTTGTTTTAATTGTTCACTGTCCATACTTTCGTCCATCATTCCCGAAAGTTTTACATAACCACCAATTGGTAGCCAACCAATTCCCCATTCAGTATCGCCAATTTTTTTCTTAACTAAAGAAAATCCTGCGTCCATAAATAGATAGAATTTTTCTACTCTAACTTTAAAAATTTTTGCTGTAATGTAATGTCCAAATTCGTGAAGTATAACTAATACTGATAAAATGAAAATAATTTGTGCAGTTTGTATCATTTAATATGTAATGTGAAATATTTTTAAAAAGCAAAAGTAAGGTTTTCACCTTACTTTTAATCAATTTTCTTGCCGTTGCTTATTTTTTTATAATTTTTTTATGAAAAACACCTTTATCTGTCACAATATCAACAAAATGAATTCCTGTAGAAAGTTGCGAAACTGAGAAATTTAGTTTGGTTGATTCTAAAACTTTTTGACCTAAACAATTAAAAACAATTATATTTTGTACTTCTAAATCACTAGGAACTTGAATGTTTAATTCATTAAAAGCTGGATTTGGAAAAACTGTAATTGCATTTTCTAATTCAAATGCAGAATTAGTTAAAGTAAACGTATTATTTTTAGAAATTATATTTTGATTAACATCAAAAATTACATCTACAACTTGAAATGGTACATTAACTATAAATTCCTGTCCATCAAATGTGTTTTCAACTATTACATCTAAAAAGTTTCCATTTACATCATATAATCTAACAGGAACAGGCATTTCAAAATAGCTCACACTAGCATTAGATTGTGTTTGATTAACTGTAATTTTAGCTTGTCCTGTTCCAAAATTTTGAGCTGTTATTAAATATGTTGGGTAACCTTGATTTATAATCCAATCATTAAAAAACTCTGTTAAATCCAGTCCAGATGTTAATTCCATATGTGATTTAAAATCAGAAGTAATTGCATATTTGTAAGCTAAATTAGTATCTGCTAAGTAGTTTCTAACACCTTGAAAGAAAACAGCATCTCCAAGTTTAAATCGAAGCATGTTTAACACCATCGCACCTTTGTTATAGGTTAATCGTCCGCTAAAAATTCTATTTACATTTGCAGCTTGTGTATCTGTTAAATATACATTTCCGCCTGTTTGAGAAGTAATATTTCCTATCATATACTCTTTCTCGGCAACAAAAGCTTCTGCTCCATCAAAATTTTCAATTACTAGTGCGGCAAGGTAAGTTGCAAATCCTTCATTTAACCAAATGTCTTTCCAAGTTCCACATGTTATTTTATCGCCAAACCATTGATGCGCCATTTCGTGAGCAATTAATCCTCTATTAAAATTATTCATAAATGAAACTGTAGTATGTTCCATTCCTCCACCCCAACCAAATTGTGCGTGGCCGTATTTTTCATTTCTAAACGGATATAATTCGAATAAATTTGAAAAAAAATCTAAAATTAAAGGTGTTTGATTTAATTGTTCTTGTACAGCAGGAGTAAAATTCTCTGGATATATATAATTTACTATTGGATATGTATTTGCGCCACTTCCTGCGGTTTGAGTATAAACAGTATAATTTGTAACTGCCATACATATTAAATAGGCAGGAATTGGATAACCATGGTGAAAATGAGTAGTTTTATTTGTACCATTTAAAATTGGCGCTTCTGGCTCAACACCATTAGAAACTGCAACGTATTGACTTGGAGCAGTAATGTAAACATCAATTGAATTTATTTTATCATTTAAATCTTGTTTGCATGGCCACCAATCTCTAGCTCCAAAAGGTTCAGAAAGTGTCCATAAAACTGGTGTTCCATTATGAGTTTGTGATGCAAATGCACTAAATCCTGAAACTGGTGGTTGTCCAGAATAAATTATTTCTACTGTTTCAGAACTTCCAATTGAAAGCGAAGTAGGTAATGTTATAACCAATTCATTATTGCCATTTTGAACAAAAGTTAAATTGGTATTATTCTTCTTTACAGAAGAAACCACAATAGGATTTGCTAAATCAAATGTTACGGTATTCATATTTGCTAAAGCTGTAAATGTTGTAGTTACTTTGCCAGATATGAAGTAAATTGCAGGATTGACTGTAAATTCTAATTTATGATAAGTAATATCATAATTCAACGTATTCGGATTTACAACAACATTTAGTAATCTAGATGCAGAATGCATTTCTGAAGTAATCATATCATCAAACTCTTTTCTATGATTTTGTCCAAAAGAAAATGAAATTGATAAGATAAATAATATAAAATAGGATTTTTTCATGGTATTGAGCAGTATTTTTGCGAATATACTAACTATATTAAAGCCAAACTGATAAACATATCTTAAATATACGTTTAAATTTCTATAATAGATGCAATTATAATCTAAACTTTAAATTTTATATTATTGAATTAATAAAAAGCAATTTCATAAATTTGCTTCCTTATAAAAATTAAGTCATGTTACAGATAGCATTTATTAGAGAAAATCAAGAGAAAGTAATTACAGCTTTGGCAAAAAGAAATATGGATGCCAAAGAACTTGTTGAACAAGTTGTGCAATTAGACGAAAGTCGAAGAAGCGTTCAGGCAGAAATGGATAATTCTCTTGCAGAATCCAATAAATTATCTAAAGATATAGGTGATTTAATGAAAAATGGTGAAAAATCTAAAGCAGAAATTTTAAAACTTAAAAATGTTTCATTAAAAGAAAATAGTAAAGCTGCTTCAGATAAATTAGAAGTTTTAACCCACGAGTTGACTCAGAAAATGTATCTTTTGCCAAATCTTCCTGCAGAAATCGTTCCTTTTGGAAAAACACCAGAAGAAAATTTGAACGTATTTGAATCTGGCGAAATTCCTAAATTGCATGGCGAAGCTTTACCACATTGGGAATTGGTAAAAAAATATGACATTATTGATTTTGAATTAGGTGTAAAAATTACTGGCGCAGGATTTCCTGTTTATAAAGGAAAAGGTGCCAAATTACAACGTGCCTTAATTACTTATTTTTTAGATAAAAATACAGATGCTGGTTATTTAGAATATCAAGTTCCGCATTTGGTAAACGAAGCTTCTGCTTATGGAACAGGACAATTGCCAGATAAAGAAGGTCAAATGTATCATGATGCAACTGATGATTTATATTTAATTCCAACTGCCGAAGTTCCGGTAACCAACATTTTTAGAGATGTAATTATTGCAGAAAATGATTTACCAATTCTTTGTACAGGTTACACGCCATGTTTTCGTCGCGAAGCAGGTTCGTATGGCGCACATGTTAGAGGATTAAACAGATTACATCAATTTGATAAAGTAGAAATTGTACGTGTAGAACATCCAGATAAATCGTATGAAGCACTTGAAGGAATGGTAAATCACGTGAAAGAAATTCTTGACGAATTAAAATTACCATACCGAGTTTTACGACTTTGTGGTGGCGATATGGGTTTTGCATCAGCATTGACTTATGATTTTGAAGTTTTTTCAACAGCTCAAGATAGATGGTTAGAAATTTCATCAGTATCAAATTTTGAAACGTTTCAAGCCAACAGATTAAAATTGCGTTTTCGCGATAAAGATGGAAAAAACCAATTGGCACACACATTAAACGGAAGTTCACTTGCATTACCAAGAGTTCTTGCCGGAATTTTAGAAAATTATCAAACACCAGACGGAATAGTAATTCCAGAAGTGTTACGTAAATATACAGGTTTCGATAGTATTGACTAATTAATTAAAAGTTAATAAATTTTATCGATGTACTAAACTGGCACAAAATGTGTTACTTTAGTACATTGTATTTTAAAGTTATTTTATGAAAAAACTTTTTATTTTATTGTTTTTATCACTTTCGCTTTTTGTTCAATCGCAAGAATATAATTCTTTAATTATAAAACAAGGCAAGACAATTGAAGAATTTGTTCCAAAAAATTGGAAAATAATATATAAATCTGATGGCGATTTAAATAAAGATAAGATTAAAGATGTTGCATTTGTAATAGAAAATACAGCCAAAGAAAATTTTATTTTAAATGATGGATTAGGTGGCGATACATTAAATATCAACCCAAGATTCTTATTAATTTTATTTAAAAATGAACTAGGTTACAAGCTTCAATCTGTTAATGAAGATTTTATTCCATCTCAAAATGATGCAGAAAGTACTTGTTTAGCAGATTCTTTTTTGCAAGATGGCGGAATGGAAATTATAAATGGTATTTTAATAATAAATTTAAGATATTGGTTGAGTTGCGGAAGTTGGGAAGTTTCAGATAAAGTTTTTAAATTCAAATTTCAAAACAACAAATTTGAATTAATTGGTTATGACAGTTGGAATTTTCATAGAGCTAGTGGTGAAAAAAATACTGAAAGCATCAATTTCTTAACAAAAAAGAAACAGTTGGTAACTGGATTAAACGAATTTGAAGAAAGTAAACCAATAACTGTTTGGAAAAATATTAAAATAAATAAACTTCTAAATCTAGAAGAATTAACAGCAGATTCAGAAATTAATTTTTAAGTATGAAAAAAATACTTTTATTATTGTTTTTATCGCTTTCGCTTTTTGTTCAATCGCAATCAGAACAATTGGCGCAAAACTATTTTGATAGAGGCGAATTTGAAAAAGCACAAATTGCCTTTGAAGAATTACTAAAAGCACAACCCAATAATTTTAATTATTTTCAAAAAACAATTGAATGTTATCAGCAATTATCACAATTTGAAAAAGCCGAAAAAAGTATTCAAGATCGTTTAGACAAATACAAACAAGGTAGTCTTTTAGTTGAACTTGGTTATAATTTTCAATTACAAAAACTGCAAGATAAAGCCAATAAACAGTACAATCTTGCTTTAGATAAAATCAGAAAAACGCCAAATGAAGTATATAATATCGCTTATGTTTTTGAACGTAAAGCGCTAATAGATTTTGCACTTCAAGCATATCAAATTGCAATAGATTTAGAACCAAAGTTTAATTTTAATTTTCAAATGGCATTGCTTTATGGTCAAAAAGGCGATACTGATATGATGATTGAAAAATTCTTAACCGAATCTCAAAACAATCCTCAAAATTCGATAATGATTCAAAATCAATTGTCTCGTTTTATGACAGAAGATGCGAGTGAAACTTTTAATACTGCCTTGAAAAAAGCATTATTAGTTAGAGTTCAAAAAGGACAAGATATTTTTTGGAATCAATATTTAAGTTGGTATTATGTTCAAATAAAAGAATACGGAAAAGCATTTATTCAAGAAAAAGCAATTTATAAGCGTGATCCCGAATCGTTTTCTAATATTGTAAATCTAGGTCAACTTGCAATTGAAGAAAATGATGACGAAACGGCAACAGAAATTTTAGGATTTGTTTTAGAAAACACTAAAGATTTAGATTTACAAATTCAATCGCATTCCTATTTAATAGATATGAAAATTAAAAAAGCGCAGCCAAAAGATTTTGTTGCGATTAATACAGAATTGGATAATTTAATAAAAGAATTTGGCGTTAGTCCATATTCATTATCACTTTTAAAACTAAAAGCACATTTTGTAACCTTTAATTTAAAAAATGCCGAAGAAGGAAAAACAATTCTAAAAAATGCTTTAGAAATGCCTTTAAAACCTAATCAAATTGCCGAAACCAAAATGGAATTGGCAGATATTTTATTATTTGAAGAAAAATTTAATCAAGCATTATTGTATTATTCTCAAATAGAAAACGAATCTAATAACAGTCCAATTGGTCAAGAAGCAAGCTTAAAAATTGCTAAAACTAGTTATTACAAAACCGATTTCGATTGGGCAGAACATCAATTAAAAGTATTAAAATCGGCTTCAACACAATTAATTGCCAACGACGCATTAGATTTATTTCTGTTGTTAAACGACAGTAAAGCCGAAGATTCACTTCATGTAGCATTAAAGAAATTTGCTAAAGCTGATTTTTTGGTCTTTCAAGATAAAAAACAAGAAGCATTAATCTCTTTTCAAGCAATTTTAAAAGAGAATAAAGGATCAGAAATTGAACCTGCAACATTAATTAGAATTGGAAAAATCTATGAAAAGTTAAACGATTTTCCGCAAGCTTTATCCCATTACAAACAAATTATTGATAATCATAAAGAATGCATTTACATTGATGAAGCCAATTTTTATTCGGCAGAAATTTACAATCAATTAAACGATGTTGAAAAGGCAAAACCACTTTATGAATCCATAATTATGAATCACGCAGATAGTATTTTCTTTGTAGAATCGCAAAAAAAATATAGGAAACTTCGTGGCGATAAGGATATTTGATTAATTTCAATTTCAAAATCAATTTCAAAAGACAATTTCAAAAATCAATTTCAATTTCAAAAATTTAAGAAATTTAGTCATCTTGAGCGCAGTCGAAGGAACACAAAAAATTATATGTCAAAAATTAATTTCAATTTCAAAATTCAATATCAATTTTGTCATCCTGAGCGCAGTCGAAGGAACATAATTAATTCTATAAAAAATCTGAAATCTAAAATCGTTAATCAACAATCGAAATCAATATGATAATTTACAACGTAACAATAAACATTCACGAAAGCGTTCATGACCAATGGATGCAATGGATGCAAACGAAACACATTGCAGATGTACTTGCTACAGGAAAGTTTTCGTCTGCAAGAATGGTTAAGGTTTTAATAGAAGAAGAAATGGGCGGAACAACATATTCTATTCAATATACAACCGATACTAAGGAAACTTTGCAAAAATATTACGATGAAGATGCGCCAAGATTAAGAGACGAAGGTTTAGCACTATTTGGAGATAAAATGTTAGCTTTTAGAACCGAATTAGAATTGGTTTCTGAACATTAATTTTAAATTTTAAATGATGGAAATTAAATTTCCTGTAAAAAATAAAATTGACAAGAATAAAGATAATTTTCAAATAATTATTAAACCAAGAAATAATGATTAAAGTATAAATTATTAATTTCTAAATTTAAAACAAACCGCTTTGTGCCTTTGCGAGAAAAAACTTAGCGACTTAAAAGTAAATAAGAATAAGATACTGAAATAAATTCAGCATAAATGGAAAAAGTAAAAGCCAAAAAACACCTCGGACAACATTTTTTAAAAGATGAATCTATTGCCAAAGCAATTGCAGACACCTTAAATCTTGAAGGTTACAACGATTTATTAGAAATTGGTCCAGGAATGGGAGTTTTAACCAAATATTTATTGGAAAAACCAGTAACTACTTATGTAATAGAAATCGATACCGAATCGGTAACTTACTTAGAGGATAATTTTCCAAAATTAAAAGACAAAATCATTGCTAAAGATTTTTTGCGCTACAACATCAACGAAATTTTCGAAGGAAAACAATTTGCCATAATTGGAAATTTTCCATACAATATTTCAACCCAAATAGTCTTTAGAACTTTAGAATATCGAAGTCAAATTCCAGAATTTGCAGGAATGTTTCAAAAGGAAGTTGCCGAAAGAATTTGCTCTAAAAAAGGAAGTAAAGTATACGGAATTCTATCAGTTTTAGCACAAGCGTTTTATGATGTAGAATATCTTTTTACAGTAGACGAAACCGTTTTTATTCCGCCACCAAAAGTAAAATCTGGCGTGTTAAGAATGCGAAGAAAAGAAAATTTTACATTGGCTTGTAATGAAAAAATGCTTTATACAGTTGTAAAAATGGCATTTCAACAACGAAGAAAAACTATGCGAAATAGTTTAAAAGCATTAAATTTGTCCGATAATTTAAGATTAGATACTATATTTGACCTTCGACCAGAGCAATTATCGGTAGAACAATTTATAGATCTTACTCAAAAAATAGAAGCCAATGCAGTTTAAAATCAGCAAAGAACTTTTAGTTCAAATAGAGCAATTTATTCAACAAAAAAACGATCAAGAACTTGAAGTTTTGTTGAATGAAATGCACCATGCTGATATTGCCGAAATTTTTGAAGAATTAGAACCATACCAAGCAACCTATCTTTTTAAAATTCTTGATAGTGAAGTTACCGCAGAAATTCTGCCAGAACTTGAAGAAGATTTACGAGAAAAAATACTTCGTGGCTTATCTGCCAAAGAAATTGCCGAAGAACTTGACGAATTAGATACAGATGATGCTGCCGATATTATTTCTGAATTGCCACAACGCAAAAAAGAAGAAGTAATATCAGAATTAGAAGATTTAGAACACGCCAAAGACATTGTAGATTTACTACGTTACGACGAAGATGAAGCTGGCGGATTAATGGAAAAAGAACTCGTAAAAGTTAACGAAAACTGGACAGTTCTTACTTGCGTTAAAGAAATGCGAACCCAAGCAGAAAACGTAACGCGCGTACATTCAATATATGTTGTAGACGATGAAAACCGTTTAAAAGGTCGATTATCATTAAAAGATTTACTCACAACATCTACCAAAACACACATTAGCGAAGTCTATATAAAAAAAGTAGATTACGTAAAAGTACATACACCCAATGTTGAGGTTGCACGAATAATGCAAAAATACGATTTAGAAGCCATTCCAGTTGTAGACGAAATGGGACGATTAGTTGGTCGTGTAACCATTGACGATATCGTTGATGTAATGAAAGAAGAAGCCGATAAAGATTACCAATTAGCAGCCGGAATTTCGCAAGATGTTGAAGCAGATGATAGTATTCTCGACCTAACAAGAGCACGATTACCATGGTTAGTCTTGGCACTTTTTGGCGGATTTATTTCCGTTCACATGTTAGGTTTGTTTGAAGGCGCAATGAAAAACCACAAAGAATTATTCTTTTTTACACCATTAATAGCGGCAATGGCAGGTAATGTTGGTGTACAATCATCGGCAATAATTGTTCAAGGTTTGGCAAATAATACACTTAGCGGTTCGCTTTTTAACCGATTAATAAAAGAAGTTTCACTAAGTTTATTAAACGGAGTAATCCTTGCTATAATACTATTTTTAGGAAGTTATTTTTTACTTGGCGCAAGCACAAAAATCATTTTAACTATCACTACAGCATTAATTTCAGTAATCATAATCGCCTCATTATTAGGAACATTTGTACCATTATTGCTAGACAAAATCGGTGTCGATCCAGCACTTGCAACTGGACCATTTATTACAACCAGCAATGACATTTGTGGCATATTAATTTATTTTTCTATTGCTAAATTAATTTTAGGATTTTAATTTTTAGAAGCAATTGGCTTGAGCTTTTTTATCAACCATTTTCCAGCTTTCATTCCATAAATCCCGATGAAAAATCGGGATGTTATTCCATTCAATCTGGGCTAAATAATTTTTGTCTTTTCTTTCAATTTCAGTTACACAAAAACAATTATCTTTATACATTAAAAATAACTTTGCGCCTTAGCGACTTAGTGGCAAAATAGTAAACTTTGAAACCCGAAACAATAAAAATCCTTCACCTAGACAACAATCATCCATTATTAAAAGAACAATTGCAAAATGCAGGTTTTATTAATGAAGAAGATTTTACATCTACCAAAGAAGAAATAGAAAATAAAATTCATAATTATAACGGAATAGTTATTCGTAGCCGATTTAAAATCGATAAAAAATTTCTGGACAAAGCCACCAATTTACAATTCATAGCACGCGTTGGCGCAGGATTAGAAAGTATAGATTGCAATTATGCAACCCAAAAAGGAATTCATTTAATTGCTGCGCCAGAAGGAAATTGCAATGCTGTTGGCGAACATGCAATAGGAATGTTGTTGTCATTATTAAATAAATTAAACAACGCCAACAATCAAGTAAAAAATGGCAAATGGATTCGCGAAGGCAATCGTGGTTTCGAACTAGAACATAAAACTATAGGAATAATTGGTTATGGAAACATGGGAAAATCATTTGCCAAAAAACTTCGTGGATTTGATGTAAACGTAATCTGTTATGATATTCTAGAAAATGTTGGCGATGCTAATGCCAAACAAGTTTCATTAGAAGAATTACAATTAAAATCAGATGTTTTAAGCTTGCACATTCCTTGGGATGAAACTACAGATAAACTAGTAAATACAACTTTTATAAATCAATTTGCCAAATCATTTTGGTTCATCAATACATCTCGCGGAAAAAACGTTGTTACTGACCATTTGGTTTTGGCTTTGCAATCTGGTAAAATTCTTGGCGCAGGTTTAGACGTTTTAGAATATGAAAAACTATCCTTTGAAGATTTATTTTTATCATCAACTAATGAAATTCCATTGCCATTACAGTATTTGCTTCAAGCAGAAAATGTTTTATTAACACCTCACATTGCTGGTTGGACATTTGAAAGTCACGAAAAATTAGCGCAAACAATTGTAGATAAAATCAATAAATTTTATAATAAAGAAAAAGTTGAAGAACCCATATTGCAACGAGTAACTGGTCTTGGCGGAGTTTTCTTTAAAGCACAAAACTCTAAAGAATTATTATCTTGGTATGGAAAACATTTAGGATTAAAAACAGACGATTATGGTTCAACCTTTTGGTGGAAAGATAAAAATGGTAACGATTGTGCTACACAATTTTCGCCAATGAGTGAAAAAACCAATTACTTCAATCCAAGCGAAAAGCAATTTATGTTAAACTTTAGAGTAGCTAATTTAGAATCGCTTCTAGAAGTTTTAAAACAAGAAGGAATTACAATTGTAGGCGAAATAGAAAGTTATGACTACGGAAAATTTGGTTGGATTTTAGATCCAGAAGGTAATAAAATAGAACTTTGGGAACCAATTGATAGTGTATTCCAATAAATTTTATAATTTCGCAATCCTAGAATTAATTTAAATATGGAAAACAACATCATTAAACAAACTTTGCCAAATTCAGTCACAGTATTAGTTTTAGGAATATGTTCTATAGTGTTATCGTGTATTGGCGTAGGATTAATTCTGGGTATAATAGGATTGGTACTTTCTAGTAAAGATAAAAAACTGTACAATGAATCTCCTAGTTCTTATGAAGGTTTTGCACAATTAAATGCAGGATACATAATGTCTATTATTGGTACTTGCTTAGGTGGTCTTTACTGTTTGTTTTTACTGATTTATTTTACAATAATTGGTGGAGTTTTAGCAACGGCATTAGCAACAACTGGTGTTAAATAAATGTTTTAGTAATAAAACACTTCGACAAGCTCAGTGAGCAATTTGTAGATTTAATTGTCAATAAATAATTGTTTATAAATCTTGTAAGAACTCAATTCTGAAAATTACTGTCAGTCTGAGCTTCGCCTTCATTGACATAGGACAATCGAAGACTTTTTGAAACTAAACTTAAACAAAACACTTCGATACTTCCTACGTCAGCACAGGCAAAGCTCAGTAAGACATTTGTAGAAATAATTGCCAATAAATAATTGATTATAAAATTTGCAATAAAAACAATTCTGAAAATTACTGTCTGTCTGAGCTTGTCGAAGACTCATCTATGTTAGGTTTTCCAAATTGAGAATAATTCTTAGAATACAATTCAATTTTGTCCCAATTATTTTCAATTAAGGCCTCTTTTTTTATTCTGCTCCAGCCTTTTATCTTCTTTTCTGTAGCAATTGCATCAAGAACATCATTAAATGTTTCAAACCACATTAATTCCAATGGATGTTTGTTAAAAGTATAACAACTTTTGTTTCTGCCAGAAACATGCTCGTTAAACCTTCTCTCAATATCATTTGTAAAACCAGTATAATACGAGTTATCGCTGCATTTAATGATGTATACAAAATATGATTTCATGTAATTATTTTTAATTAAACACTTCGATGCTTCCTACGTCAGCACAGGCGAAGCTCAGTGAGACATTGTAAATTTAATAAATTTACATCTGACTTCAATATAAAAAACACTTCGACAAGCTCAGTGAGACATTTGTAGTTTTAATTGGCAATATAAAAGATTTTACAAATCTTGCAACAAACACAATTTTATGCAGCACTGTTAGTCTGAGCTTGTCGAAGACATTTAATACAAAACTATATACAAACAAAACACTTCGACAAGTTCAGTGAGACAGTGAATTTTAAATTGGCAATATAAAAAATTTTACAAATCTAGCAATAAACACAATTTTATGCACCATTGTCAGTCTGAGCTTAGCTTGTGATGACGCAGGAAGTAAAGACCTATGTTAATTTAATAGCTAAAACTACATTCCTTCTTTCTCACCAAGTTTTCGTTCCAATTCTGCTTGAAATTCTTCCATAACAGGTTTCATAGTACTCTCTGGAATATCAGCAATTCTTATGTACATTAAACCATCAATAGCATTGTTAAACAAAGGGTCAACATTAAAAGCTACCAATCTTGCATTTTGTTTAATATATTTTTTTATTAAAACTGGTAATCGTAAAACTCCAGGTTCAAGTTCGTCAATAATTTTGTCAAATTTATTTAAATCGGCTTCGGCTTCATCAAAAATAAAATCCTTATCAGCATCTTTCAATTTAACTTTAAATTCCTTTTTTGGATGTACATATTGGGCAATGTATGGATCATAATAATTAGATTTCATAAATTCTATCATTAACGATTTAGAAAAATCTGAAAACTGATTGCTAATACTTACGCCACCAAGTAAAAATTTATGCTCAGGAAAACGTAACGTAATATGAATAATTCCTCTCCATAATAAAAACAATGGCATTGGTTTTTGTTGGTATTCTTTTATAACAAATGCGCGTCCCATTTCTATAGAACTTTGCATCATTTCGTTCAGTTCATTTTCAAATCTAAATAATTCGTTCAAATAAAAACCTTCAATTCCATATTTAGGAAAAATTTCACTTCCCAATCCCATTCTATAAGCACCAGCAACTTGCTTGGTTTCATCATCCCAAAGAAACATATGGTGATAATAGTCGTCGTATTTATCTAAGTCTAACGATTTATTTGTTCCTTCGCCAACTTCTCTAAAAGTTATTTCTCGTAATCGTCCTATTTCGTGAATTACATTCGGAATTTTATCGGCTTTGGTAAAAAACACTTCATAGTTTTTACTTTGCAATAATCTGCAATCACTATCTCGAAGTTTATTTACTTCTTCAACCATTTTTTCCTGATTGGCTGGCGTTGCAATTTGTTTCGGACTTCTTGGTAATTTTAAATTAGGAACCGTTAAAAACTTACTTCCATCATTAAAAGAATTGGCAAGCATGTAGGTTTTCTTTCTTAAAAATTCTGAATATTCTTCAATAGTTTTAAGCTCATTTTGTTCGTTTACAGAAATTGGTTTTCCAATTCTAACCTTAATAACTCTATCTTTTTGTGTCAATAATTCTGATGGTAATTTAGCAGTTCTAAGCGTATCATCAATTTTAGAAAGCAAGTAAAACAACCTACTATTTTTTGCATGAAAATATATTGGTACAACAGGAACTTGTGCTTTTCTAATCACTTTCATTGCACCTTCTTCCCAAGGTTTATCAACCATTAGTTTTCCGTCCTTATAAGTAGAAACTTCTCCAGCAGGAAACATTCCAAGTGGTTTTCCATCGCTTAAATGTCGCAATGTTTCTTTAATTCCTATAACGCTAGATTTGGCATCTTTATGGTTTTCAAACGGATTTACTGGCATAATGTAAGGTTTCATAGGTTCAATTCTATGAAGCAAGAAATTGGCAATAATTTTAAAATTAGGTTCTCTTTCAAGCATTAATTTTAAAAGCAAAATACCATCAATTCCTCCAAGTGGATGATTGGAAATGGTAATATATGCGCCATCTTTGGGTAATCTTTTTAAATCTTCCTCTGGAATTTCAAACCTAATTTGAAATTCATCTAAAATGGCATTTAAAAAAACAACATCTTTTAAATGTTTATTTCTATCATAAATCTTGTTTAATGTAGAAATTTTAAGCGTTTTCATTAGTAACCAACCAGCAAAAGTTCCTAAAACTCCATATTTTTCGGCGTTTATTGCTTTCGCAACTTCTTTAGCAGTGACTAATCCCATTTATATAATTTTCGTTTTGCAGTAAGTAACAAATATAGTAATTCTACAGTTACTTAATTTTCTAAATTACAAAATTCTAAAAATGGGTAAACATTTACTATAATTTATAACTTTTCTAGTATTTTTTTATTGTTTTTATTTACATTTGAAATTCATAAATCAACAACAATGCGAATTATATCATACAACGTAAACGGAATTAGAGCAGCAATTACTAAAGGATTTCTAGACTGGTTGCAACAAGCCAATCCAGATGTAATATGTCTTCAAGAAATAAAAGCCAACGAAGATCAAATTCCTACCAACGAAATTACAGCCGCAGGTTATCCGTACCAATATTATTTTTCTGCCAATAAAAAAGGTTATAGTGGTGTAGCAATTTTGTCTAAAACCGAACCTAAAAAGATACTTTACGGAACAGGAATAGAAAGTATGGACTTTGAAGGCAGAAACATCCGAGCCGATTTTGATGACATTTCTGTAATGAGTTTATACTTACCATCAGGCACAAATATAGATAGATTAGGACATAAGTTCAATTACATGGAAGAATTTCAAGACTACATCAATAAGTTAAAAGTAGAAATTCCAAACCTTGTAATATGTGGCGATTACAACATTTGCCATCAAGCCATAGACATTCACGATCCCATTCGCAACGCCAATGTTTCAGGGTTTTTACCACACGAACGCAATTGGTTAGACCTTTTTATGAAGGCAGGTTTTATAGATTCTTTCCGTCATTTTAACAAAGAACCGCACAACTATTCTTGGTGGAGTTATCGCGCTGGAGCAAGAACAAACAATAAAGGTTGGCGCATAGATTACAATTTGGTTAGCGAAAACCTTCGCAATAGAATGTCGCGCGCAGTAATCTTGCCAGAGGCGAAACACTCTGACCATTGCCCTATTTTGGTCGAGATAGATTAGAAGCCAATCGCGCTGTACATTACACTTTTTCACTTTAAAATTGGCTTTTTCTAGTTAAAAAAAGAGCTTCCGTTGGTCGCTTTTTTTCAACAAGAAAAATCACAATTTTAAAGTAAAAAGAGTTCCATTTCCATCACGGCTAAGAAAAATTTCAATTTCAAAAATCAATATCAATTTCAAAAATCAATCTCAATCTCAAAAATCAATTTCAAAAAATCAAAAATCGTTAATCTTCAATCAAAAATCAAATCCAATAACATCAAATTTAATATTCAAAAATTTAATTTAACAATAAAAAACTTGGCGTCTTTGAGTCTTTGTGGCAAAAAACCCGAAACCATTTTTGTCAATAACAATGTCAACAACATTTTTAAATACTAGATTAACTACAAGTTGTATAAATTAATTTTGGTAGCAATATTAAAAATTAAAAAAACAATGATTAAAAAAATAACAGCAGGATTATTACTTCTTGCGCTATCAACATCGTGCGTATCTAAAAAGATATACAACGAACTAGAAAATAAATATGCCGATTTAAAAAAAGAAAATAGAACACTTGCCGATGGAAATGAAGATTTAACAAAATCTAAAAATCAATTAGAGCAAGATTTAAACGCTTTAAAACTAGAAAGAGACAAATTAAAACTAGAAAGAGATAAATTGCAAGCCGATTTTTCAGCATCCGATAAAAGTTTAAAAACACTTCAAGCATCGTACAACGCATTAGAAAAAGACAGTAACGATGCACTAGAAACCAATATTAATAAAAATAGAGAATTGCTAGCAAAACTAGAAACCAAAGAAAAAGCACTTGCAGCAGAACAAGACAGATTAAACAAATTAAAAGCCGAATTAGAAGCAAGTTCTAAACGATTAAGCGAACTAGAAAATTTCATTGCTGCCAAAGATGCAAGTATGAAAAAACTAAAAGAATCACTTTCTAAATCGCTAAAAGCATTTGAAGGAAAAGGTTTGACTATAGAACAACGCAACGGAAAAGTATATGTTTCTATGGAAAATAAATTGCTTTTTGCCACAGGAAGTTGGGCAGTTGGCACAGAAGGAAAAGTTGCTGTTGTAGAAGTTGGAAAAGTCTTGGCACAAAATCCAGACATCTCTGTATTAATTGAAGGTCATACCGATAATGATAAAATTCTAGGAAATATTGGTGGCGGAATAGAAAGTAACTGGGATTTATCTACAAAACGAGCTACGGCAATTGTAAATATTTTATCAGAAAACAAAGGTGTAAATAAAGAAAATCTTACTGCTGCAGGAAGAGGAGAATTTGCACCATTACTAAGCAACGACACACCAGAAGGAAAAGCAAAAAATCGTAGAATAGAAATTATATTAACTCCAAAATTGGATGAGATTTCTAGAATGCTTAATGAACTTTAGGAGAGTTTAAAGTTGTTTAAGGGTTTAATGTTTAAAAGTTTAAAGTTGTTTAAGTGTTTAAAATTGTTTAAATCTACCAATTACCATGCAAAAATTAAATAATTTACTTAACGAGCTAGAAAACAACATTCCAAATCTAGAAAAAAGCAATCTAGCAGTTTCCAAAGCTAGTGTTGGTTGGCAAATAGATCATTGTTTGTTGGTTTTAGCAAGAATAATTTCGGCTTTAGAAAAATCTAATCCAGATGATTTTAAACCTAAATTCAATATGAAACGGTTTATAGTTTTTACAACAAACACCATTCCAAGAGGTAAAGCCAAAGCTCCAGAAGTTGCAATGCCAACAGGAGAAATATCTATAAATTCTTTAAAAGAAAACTTAGAAAAAGTAAGAATTAAAATTTTAAAGCTAGAAACGTTTCACAAAAACAACTTTTTTCCGCATCCATATTTTAATGATTTAAATGTAAAACAAACTCAAAAATTTCTTGTTTTGCATACAACTCATCATCTCAAAATTATTAGAGATATTGTAAAACAATAATTTTAAAAAAGGTTCTAAAGTAGTTTTTAGAACTTTTTTTAACATAAAATTCTAAAAGCAAAATTCTAAATCTAAAAACTATGTTTTACTTTTACACAAAATAATTTTTCACATTTCATTAGAAAATGAATTACACCAATCTTCCAAATACATCAATAAAAATTAGTAAGATTTGCCTTGGCACAATGACTTTTGGTAACCAAAATAGTGAAGCCGAATCGCATTCGCAATTAGATTATGCTATAGAAAGAGGCATAAATTTTCTTGACACTGCCGAAATGTATCCTATTGGTGGCAACGGAACTATTTTTGGAAGTACAGAAAGACACATTGGAAGCTGGATTAAAAAAATTGGAACTTCGCAAAGAGAAAAAGTTATTGTTGCCACTAAAATTGCTGGTCCAAATCGTGGTTTAGAATACATTAGAAAGCCATTAGATTTTTCTAAAAAAAGCATTTACGAAGCAGTAGAATTGAGTTTAAAAAATCTTCAAACAGACTATATCGATTTGTATCAAATGCATTGGCCAGAACGTGTTATGAATATGTTTGGGCAAAGAGGAGTTTCTAAAATTGATACTAATTGGCAAGATAATTTCTTCGAAGTATTGTCTATTTATGACAATTTAATAAAAGATGGGAAAATAAATAGCATCGGAATTTCTAATGAAAATCCGTACGGAATGATGCGTTTTTTACATGAAAGTGAAAAACATAATTTACCCAGAATAGCTACAATCCAAAATCCGTTTTCATTATTAAACAGATTGTACGAAGTTGGATTATCTGAAATTTCTATGCGAGAAAATGTTGGCTTATTGGCTTATTCTCCATTAGCTTTTGGCTTTTTATCTGGCAAATATTTACATGGTTATCCAGAAAATTCTCGTTTAAAATTGTTTCCAAATTTTGTTAGATACAACAACGAAAATTGTTTTAAAGCAACAAAATTATACCAAAAATTGGCAGAATCTAATGGTTTAACGATTACTCAAATGGCTTTAGCATTTGTAAACCAACAGCAATTTGTAACTTCTACAATTATTGGTGCTACAACATTAGAACAATTAAAATACAACATTGATGCTTTTGAAATAGTATTATCTGACGAGATTTTATTTGAAATAGAAAAAATTCAAGAGTTGATTCCTAATCCAGCACCATAGTTCAGTGTTCAGTAATCAGTGTTCAGTGATCAGTTTTTAGTGTTCAGTAATCAGTGTTCAGTTTCTAGTGTTTAGTTGTGAGTATTTAATTGTGAATTTTAGTTTTTGCGTGAAGTTCGTCATTCCGTAGGAATCTCAATAGTATCAATTAAATATTCAATTTACAACTTAATATGAATTGCTTGTAAACTTTCATTTCCAACTACACTTGCTTTGTGACCATGAATTTTATTATTAAAAACAATAGTTTCAGGTAAATTGTCTTTTGCTATAAAAGATGCTCCAATAGTAAAAATTTTAGATTCTCCATTTTGCAATTCTATTTTTAAACTTCCTTTTTGTATAGTAATAAAAGTTGCATCGCCAGTCAAATGAAAATCGGTAGTATAACCAACATCACTTTTTCTAATTCTAAAATTTTTAGACGGAATTTGATTGGTTAAAAATAAACCACCTCTTTGTTCTACTGTAAAATCAACTTCAGAAAAAATTGAAATTCCGTCTTCATTTACAGTAATTATTGGAATTATAAAAGATTCATTCATAAGAAAAAATTTATTCAAAAAGAAAAATTCACTCCAAAATTATAAAATAAAATTGAAGTGAATTTCGGTTTGTATAAAATTTTAAATCTTTTAGTTGATTACTAATTTACTAGTAAATGAATTTCCAGATTTATCTTCTAAAACCACTAAATACAATCCGCTAGAAAGAGAAGATATTGATATTGAAGTATTTTCGTTTTCTATATTTTGAGAAAGCAATTTTTTACCAGAAATGTCAAATAATTCTAGATTAGAAAGTTCAATGTTTTTAGAATTTTTAATAAAAAATTCAGATGTTGCAGGATTTGGATACAATGAAAATCCATTTTTTTCAAAACTTGAAGTTGAAAGCGAAGTATCTGTAACTTTATACATTGTACCATTACTTCCCAAAACTAATATTTCACCATTTATATCTTCGCCAAAAGTTGTAATAAAGTTATTTGTAGAAAATGTTGTAGAATACGTGATTGCGTTTGTAGTAGCGTCTAGATATCCAATTCTGTTTAAACAATAATCTGCAAAAATATATTTGTTTAACAAATTTGGATATAAACTTCCAGTATATAAATAACCACCAGTAATTGAGCAACTTCCGTCAGCATGAGAATATTGACCTACAGGCGCAACCATAGTGTTTTGAGCTACGCAACCAGATGTATTATAAGATAAATTTCCTTCATAACAACGCCAGCCATAATTTAATCCAGTATTTGGTAAAGGACTTACTGTTTTGTTAATCTCTTCAGCATTTTGTTGACCAACGTCTGCAATCCATAAATCGCCATTTAATCTATTGAACGAAAATTTCCAAGGGTTTCTTAAACCTCTTGCCCAAATTTCTTCTTTTCCTGCTTGTCCAACATAAGGATTTGTGCTTGGAATGGAATAATTCAATGCTCCATTTGTGCCGTTAACATCAATACGCAACATTTTTCCTAAAAATACTCTAGTAGGATTTGCAACATCAATTGTTAAATTTTGAGAATATCCTTGAGGATCGCCACCACTTCCACCATCACCCATTCCGATATATAAAAATCCATCTGGACCAAATCTTAAACATCCACCATTATGATTGGCGTATGGTTGGTTTATTGTCATTAAAATTGTTCCAGTTGTGTTGGCAACATTTGGCGTTGATGCTAAATTTACACTGTATTTTGCAATAACAGTATTTCCTGCGGTATTCGTATAATTTACAAAGAAAAGTCCGTTGGTTGCATAGTTGGGATGAAATGCTAAACCAAGCAAACCTCTTTCGCCACCAGTACTTATAATTGATGATAAATTTAAAAAAGGAATAGAATTTACAACTCCTGCTGAACTTACAATTCTAATCAAACCTCCTTGTTGTACAACAAAAAGTCTTGAATCATTAGCTGGATGATTTATTTCTACTGGAGATGAAAACCCAGTAGCAAATTGATTTAGAACAAATGTTTGTGAGAATCCAAATGTGGAAACTAAAGTTACGAGTAATAGTAGGTATTTTTTCATAGCTTATTTTTGAAAAGTAAAAGTATGAAAAAATGTAATAGGTTAGTTATTAATGAGTTAAAATTTTAATTAATTTATGTTTTGTTTAGTTTGGTTTTTCGTTTTCTTTCTAATTTCTTTCCAATTACTTGTCATTCTGACGAAGGAAGAATCTCTACAAACAATGCTTTAAAATTAGGGTTTAATTATTTGCTTTGTATTTGGCTCACGGATTGAACGGATTAAACTGATGTTCACGGATTTTAATTTTTATAATTATTTTCTCTCCAACTAGTTTGTCATTCTGACGAAGGAAGAATCCCATGTATAATTTTTACTTTAGTTGTAGAGATTCTTCGTGCCTCAGAATGACAAAGTTTGAGGTTAAAAAATCGCTTAATTTCAAAAATTGATTTTAAATTAATAAAAATCTCCAATAATTTCCACACAGTTTGTCATTCTGACGAAGGAAGAATCTCATGTGTAATTTTTGCTATAGTTGTAGAGATTCTTCGTGAGATTCTTTCTTCGTCAGAATGACAAAGTTTGTGTGAAACCCGAAACCCGAAACCCGAAACTCGAAACTCGAAACCCAAAACTAATTATAGATTTTCAATAATTTTATCTTTAGGATATTTTACTTTATAACTTATTCGTATTTTCTTGGTTTCATTTGGCGCAAGCTTTAATTGCCAAGTTAAAATTCCGGTTTCAACATTTACTTTGGCACTTCCATCTTCAAGTAAAGTTACTGTAATTTCTTTATCGGTACTTATTGGATATTGATCTTTCAACAACATATTTACAGCTTCTTTCTTGTTGTTTCTTAGTGTTAAATCATAGGTAAAAGTTTGCTCTTTGAAGGATGATAAGAACTTTGTTCCAGATTTATCAGCCACTTTTTCACGTTTAATATTAATTTTTTTATCTCTTCCCATACTTAAATTTAAAGTATCAGATGTTTGATTAGGATTTATAAATGTCTTGCCAACATACATGCCTTCAAAAATAATATTCGCTTCGCCTGGCAATAAATTGTATTTAGAATAATCTTCAATTTCTGCTAGTAAAAATGCTTCTTTTTCTACTCTTGGCGCAGCATAATATTTGTAAGTTGCTGGTAGTTTTATTTCTTTCAAGGCAACGCTGTGTACTTTTCCATTAGATAAAATATCATAAGGAATGTCTATTTCGAAGGATACGTTTAATTGGTTTTCGTTGATGTCTGTGTAATTAGAAATGTTAGAATCGTTAATTTCTTCATATCCTGCATTTGCTGTTGTATCAGAATATTTGAATTGAGCAGGTTTACTTTGCAAAACATTCATAACCGAATTTGAATCACCATCTCTATAAACATATCCATTAGAGAATTCCTGATATCTCAAAAACCAAGCATTCAACAACGGCGCTTGATTATTTTGGTTAGGATTTCCGCTAGACAAAGTTAGTTTTACTTTTTTCCAATCAATTCCTGAGTTTTGAACAACTTGTGCTTTATACATCATATTTATTGGAGAAGTAACATTATCGGCACGTAAATCGTAAAATGGTGTCCAAGTTGCTGAGTTGGTTATGTAAGTAATATCAAGCGGAATTGTACCTGCAACGTCATTCATTACTTGTATAATCAACTTACCATAAGATGTTTTTTCTTCATTTTTGGTATTGGTTTCTAGTTTGTTATTTAGCAAAGCCAATTTTTTATTTAACGCAACTTCTTTTTCTTGAAGTTCTACAACTGCATTGTCTAGTTCAGTTCTTTTGGTTTTGTAATAATCTACAAGTTTCATTAACTCGGTAACATTTAATCCTGAATTTGCTCCTGCAACGGATTGATTTTGATCTAAAAGTCCAATAGTTTGTTGGTTAGAATAAGTAAGAATTTGAACTTTTTTAATTTCTTTTTGAACCAAAGTAATACTGTCTCTTACTTTCTTTATGGCTGGCGAATTTTCGTCTACTTCAAATTCTGATATATAATTATTAGTAAATTGAACTGATAAAACGGTTACAGAACTTGGTGCGCCAATTTGAATTGTACTTTCGTTTAAATTATTAGCCACATTTTTAATTACAACTTCGCTTGTGCCAGCAGGAAGATTTAAAGAAGTAGTTTGCAATAATTCGGCAGCATTATAATAAACTGTAGCCGATTTTACTTTAGCCGTTGCAAAAATTGGTTTTTGAGCAAATGAAATTGCTGAGAATAATACCGTTAGTAAAAAAAGTTTTTTCATAATTTATTTTTCTATTTTTTTATAATATTCATTTTTAGTTTCTATGTCTTCTATCCAAATTTTGGTT
Organism: Flavobacterium sp.; assembly: GCF_043760115.1. GTDB lineage: Bacteria > Bacteroidota > Bacteroidia > Flavobacteriales > Flavobacteriaceae > Flavobacterium. The sequence goes on along the minus strand of NZ_JAYUPK010000169.1, from coordinate 12,385 downwards.
GCAGTATTTTTTGCTTTTATTTTTAGGAGTTCTGCATTAGATAATTTACTTTTAATAGTTTGGTTGGTAACGCTTTTTAGCGTTTTTGGATAACAAGAACGCAATAACTTAATACCTTTTAATACTGTTTTATAATTTATTTGCTCATAATTATTTTGCCCAGTTACATAACAAGTTTTGTTTTTATCTTTAGTAATAACAAGTCCAAATGTTCTGTTTATTGGATATATTTTTTTAGTTTTTAGGTCATATTTCAACGTAAAAATTTGCTCATCGTTTACAGTAGGATTTGATAAAGAATTATACCTTCCAAGATTTTTAGGAATTAAATTATCTACAAAAACTTCTTTACCTTTTGCAATATTTTTATTTGAAGTTTCATTTATTGCAACTTCATTAATTGTTACTTTAAATCCAAGTGAATCGGATTGAGTTACTTTTCCATAAAAAATAACGTCGGCATGTAAAATTGTATTGTATTGCGAAATTGCAATTCGTTTAATGTTTACACCAAATGCCAAAAATGTAAATGTTATTACTATTAAAATTATTTTTTTCATTAGTTTTTAAGTTTTTTATAATAGTTGTTTCTGCTTTCTATTTCTTCAATCCAAAGTTTAGTTGCGCTATTAGATTCTTTAATTATTGACAATTCAGTATCAGTAACTTTAAATTTAAATATTTCTTGATTCCATAAATTTTGAGAATTAGCAACGCATTTTTTCAGCTTTTTAATGCCTTCAATAACTTTTTTAGGTTCTAATAATTCTTGTTTTTGACTGCTATTGACATAACATTTATTGTCTTGATTTTCTAAAACAGCAATTCCAAAACTATAATAAAAAGCAACAATTTTTTTAGTTTTTTCATCCTGTTTTAATGTAAAAATAAATTGAGTATTTTTTACTGGAGTATGAGTATAATTATAGCGTCCTACATTTTCAGGATATAAACTGTGTGAAACAAAAATTTGTTTGGTTTTAAAAAGGTTTTTATCTGATGTTTCATTAACAACTTCTTCATTTACTGAGGCATAAAATCCAAGCGAATCGACTTTGGTTATTTTACCCAAGAAAATCACATCTGCATATAAAACAGTATTTACTTGTGGCACCATCGCAATTTCTTTTTTTGATACAAACGAATACATAAAAATTGTAGAAAATAGAATTAGAATATTTTTCATAATTATCTTTTTATATATAGAGTACTTTTTTTAGAAAAAGGTTGGGACGTAATTTTAAATTAATTGGATTTTTTTATTTCTAATCCAACTCCTATAACATTTGGTAAATAATCTCCTTTATAACTATTAGAAATAGTAACTTTATAATTTCCTTTTTCAAATTTAGATTTTTCTTTTATTTTGAATTTTAAATCACAAATATCGCCAGAGCAATCTCCAATTTCTTTTCCGGAACTATCTTTAATTAATAAATCAATTGTAAATTTTTCTTGTTTTCCTTTTGGATTTTCTATTACAAAATCTATTGGAATGCTTGCAAATTGATAATCATAAACGTGACTAAAATCAAATATCATGTCATACAATTGTGCAGCATCATCTATAGAAAATTCGAAAGTTTTGGCATCAGATTTTAACCAACGATTATCTTCTTTATTTTTATAAAACTCGTTATGTACAGAAGATTTATTACAAGAAATTACTAGAAAAAAAGTAAAAAGAGTAAGCAATAGTTTAGTTTTCATAAAGAGCTGTTTTTAGTAAAACGATAAAAAGTAATCAATTATTATCCAAACAAATTTTCTACAACTTCTTCAATTTTAGAAACTAATATTACTTTAATTCCAGGAAATTTTGTTGCAATTTTATTATATTTAGATACAAATATGGTCGCAAAACCTAATTTTTCTGCTTCTTGAATACGTTGTTCTACTCTGTTTACTGGACGAATTTCACCAGAAAGCCCAACTTCTCCTGCAAAACAAACGTCTTTTGGTACAGCAATATCTTCATTTGACGAAAGTATTGAAGCCACAACTGCCAAATCTATTGCTGGATCATCTACAGAAATTCCGCCAGTTACATTTAAAAAAACATCTTTTGTACCCAATCTAAAACCTGCACGTTTTTCTAAAACTGCTAGTAACATATTCAATCTTTTGGCATTATAACCAGTTGTGCTTCTTTGTGGCGTTCCATAAACTGCGGTTGAAACCAATGCTTGAATTTCTATCATTAACGGACGCATTCCTTCTAATGTTGAAGCAATTGCAGTTCCAGAAAGTTGTTCTTCTCTATGCGAAAGTAAAATTTCTGAAGGATTGGAAACTTCTCTTAAACCTGAACCTAGCATTTCATAAATTCCGAGTTCTGCTGTAGAACCAAATCTGTTTTTTAAACTACGTAATATTCTGTAAACGTGATTTCTATCGCCTTCAAATTGTAGAACAGTATCAACCATGTGTTCTAAAATTTTTGGTCCGGCAATGCTTCCATCTTTAGTAATATGACCAATTAAAATTACAGGAACATTACTTTCTTTGGCAAATTTTATCAATTCTGCTGTACATTCTCTAATTTGAGAAATACTTCCTGGTGATGATTCAATATAATCAGTATGAAGTGTTTGAATGGAATCTATAATTACAATTTCGGGTTCAATTTCTTGAATTTGACGAAAAATATTTTGCGTTTTAGTTTCTGTAAGAATATAACAATTATCTCCATTTGGAGTAATCCTTTCGGCACGCATTTTTATCTGTTTCTGACTTTCTTCGCCCGAAACATAAAGTGTTTTATAAGGTAATTTTAAAGAAATTTGAAGTAAAAGTGTACTTTTTCCAATACCAGGTTCGCCACCAAGAAGTATTAAAGAACCAGGCACAATGCCACCACCAAGAACTCTGTTTAGTTCGCCATCAACTGTATCCATTCGCACTTCTTGTGCAGCATCTATTTCGGCAATTTTTAACGGTTTGCTTGCTTTTTTAACCTCACTTGTAGTTGGTTTCCAACTTGCTTTTTCTTCTTTTTGAATTATTTCTTCTACAATAGTATTCCATTCTTTGCACGAATTGCATTGTCCTTGCCAACGAGCATATTGCGCTCCACAATTCTGACAGAAAAAAGAAGTTTTTACTTTAGCCATTTTATGCTGAACTAGTTTTAGTTTTTATTTATGCTGAATTCAGTTCAGCATCTTATGATTATGCTGAATTCAGTTCAGCATCTTATGATTATACCGAACTTATTTCAGTATTTATTTTTTTATTTGTACTCTAAGTTCGTCTGCTTTGTTTAACATCATATCTTTAGTTAAACTACCAATTTCTTCCATCTGAAATGCATTTTGATACGTTTTAGCTGCTCTTTTAAAATCGCCTGTATTTTCATAATACATTGCTAAATGATAATCGCCAAGCATGGTTTTAGGATACATTTTATGAGAAAGTTGCGATAATAATTCAAATTCATTGTATGCTTTGTTTTTTAAAATTGCAGCTTCAATTGCTTTAAAATCATTGTAACGAATGTTCATTTTCATTCCCATAGCTTTTTCTAAAATATCATATTTAGCGGTTAAATAATCAACGTAACCAGATGGAAGTTTAACGATTTTTTCTTGAAATTCTGATGTAGATATTGGTTGGTAAGCCGCAAAAAATTGATACAATGCATTTGGAATTGAATGTAAAACCAATGAATAATGAGAAGCACCTTTTATTTCGTCAAATAAATAATTAAGGTTTTCATTTTTTATAGTTTTTATATTTTCGTCAAGAATTTTAATCTTTTCTTTCATTTTTTTAATATCGCCATCAGCAGATGATTGATAGTAAAAAATATTCTTTTTAATTGCAGATAATCTGTCGGCAACAATGTTTTCCATTTCCAATGGTAATTCTGGACTTAAAGAAATGTAAGCAGTAAACAATGGATCGTCTTTGTATAAAAAATAGTTTACAAAACCTGCTGTAACATCGTGACCAGCAATGATTTTGAATGGAGAAATTCTATATTTAGTTTGCAAATAAGGCAATAATTCGCCTCCAATAAATTCGAAAAATTTAGAACCTTTTGTATCTGGCAAACCAGTTTCTTTATCTACAGAACAATCAACAAATCGTTCATTATCTTTGTTTTGAGAAATTCCAACAATGATAACTTCTGGCAAATCGTCCCAATAATTTCCGTAACTTAATGCGCCTTGAAAAGCATCAAACAAATAATCGCCATCTAATAAAACTAGTACAGGAAAAGATTTTTTAGCATCTTTATCATAAGATGGAGGAAGCGAAATGGTTAATTCTCTGTATTTATCAAGTTTTCTAGATAAAATACTGTCTTTAGTTTTTTGAGAAAATCCAAAAGTTGTAAAAATAAGAAGTAGTAAAAGGTATACTTTTTTCATAATTTATTAAGGTTTGATTTGAATAAAACGTCTTCTATTAAAATCTAGCAATATAACAAATTATTTTCTATTAAATATAGGTAAATATAAAAACGATAATCCACCAAGAACTATGGTTAAAGATGTTTGCGAAGTCCAAACTAACCATCCAAAAGCTGTACCTGCAGTATTAGAAATTCCGTAAAGCATAAAAATTTGAGCCACAAGAACAGGAAAAGCTCCAAAACCACTATTTGTAAAACCTATGGCTAAAGTTCCGAAAACAAAACCAATAATTACTGCATTAAAACCAATGTTACTAGTTTCTTTTAGTGCGAAAATGGTAATGTAAAACATCATTAAATAACTAAACCAGATAAAAAAGGAATGAAACAAGAAAGCCCATTTTTTTTCCATTTTTAATATACTTGTCATACCTTCTATTAATCCAGATAATTTCTGCTTTAATTTATTGATAATTGACCAATTAGAATAAATCCAAATCAATACAAATCCGATAAAAAACACCACTCCAACAACTAATAAAATTAGTAATTTTTTAAACGGAATGGTTTCTAAAATAAAATTTTTTAATATGTCAAATTGTAAAATAAATGCAACAATTACAAACATAAAAAAGAGTATAGTATCTACAACTCGTTCGGCAATTATTGTTCCAAATGCCTTGTCAAATGGTACATCTTCATATTTTTTTAAAATAATTGCTCTAGATATTTCTCCAGATCTTGGCACTGATAAATTCATAAAATAGCAAGCGCAAACTGCCATTAAATTATTTTGAAATTTAGATTGATAACCCATTTGTTCTATGGAAAATTTCCATCTGTAGGCACGAGAAATAAATCCGAAAGTTGCTATAATTAATGACAAGAAGATGTAAAAATAATTGGCGTTTTTAAAATATCCTTTTATTTCTAATAGTTGTTGTGCTGTAAACGAGTTGTATTGATAAACAATAAGTGCAATTCCTAATGCCAACGGAATTAGTATTGAAAGCCATTTACTTATTGTTTTTTTCAAACTATTTTAAGGAATTATCAACTTCGTTAGGAAAAACTAGCCAAGGTTTAAAGGTTTTGGCTTCTTCAAAATCTAAAGTTGCATAAGAAATAATAATAATAATATCGCCAGCATGAACTTTTCTTGCTGCTGGACCATTTAGGGTAATTTCTCCAGAATTTCGTTGACCTTTAATTGCGTAAGTTTCAAAACGTTCGCCATTATTGATGTTTACAATAGATACTTTTTCACCTTCAATTAAATTGGAAGCATCCATTAATGCTTCATCAATGGTAATACTTCCAATGTAATTTAAGTCGGCGCCAGTTACTTTAACGCGGTGAATTTTAGATTTTACTACTTGAATTTGCATGGGACAAAGTTAATTTATTTTTTTTATTTTAAAGAGAAATTGTATCAATCAATCTAACATTATTAACAAAAACGGCAATAAATGCTCTGTAATTTATAATTTCACTTTTTCTTTTACATGTTTTTAATGTTTGTTCATCGGCAATTTCAAAATATTCCAATTCAAATTTTGACTGATTTTTAAACACATTAATTACATATTTAGAAACCTCATTAGCAGTTTTCGTGCCAAATAATTCTTTGGCAGTCAATAATGTTTTATAAATTAGTGATGCTTCATTTCTATCTTCTATAGATAATCTTTCGTTTCTAGAACTCATTGCCAATCCGTTAGATTCTCTAAATATTTCGCAACCAACAATTGTTACAGGTAATTTATATTTTGTTGTTAACTTTCTTACAATTTGTAATTGCTGAAAATCTTTTTCTCCAAAATAGGCATTGGTTGGTTTTATTATTTCAAATAACTTTTTCACTACTGTACCAACGCCATCAAAATGTCCTGGTCTAAATTTTCCTTCCATTTGATTTTCTAATCCGTCAAAATTATAATGAATAGAAGTTGTATTTCCGTCATAAATATCATCAACAGTTGGAGCATAAACTACTATTTTATCTGATACCGATTTAACTTTTTCTACATCATTATCTAGTGTTCTTGGGTATTTAGCAAGGTCTTCTTGATTATTAAACTGTGTTGGATTAACAAAAATACTTACAACAGTAACAGAATTATTTTCTAAAGATTTTTTTAGTAAAGACAAGTGACCATTGTGCAAAGCGCCCATTGTTGGTACAAATCCTATTGTAGAATTAATACTACCAAGACTTGATAAATAATTGTTTAAACTTGCTTTATTGTTAAAAATTTGCATCGACTTTTATTTGAAATAGGGTACAAACTTACTATTTTAGTAAATAACTGCATAAATTTTTGTAATTTTGCCTGCTTTTATTTTAAATAAATAAACATAATACTGTAATGGAAGACAAGCGAATCTTGTATGTATCATCTGAAGTGGTGCCTTATTTAGCAGAGAACGAAGTTTCTCTTATGTCGTACGATGTACCAAAAATGATTAACGATCAAGGCGGACAAATTCGTATTTTTATGCCAAGATATGGTAATATAAACGAAAGAAGACATCAATTACATGAAGTTATTCGACTTTCTGGAATGAATTTAGTTGTTAATGATATAGATATGCCATTAATTATTAAAGTAGCTTCAATTCCTAAAGAAAGAATTCAGGTTTATTTTATTGATAACGATGAATATTTTAAAAGAAAAGCAACTTTTTCTGATGAAGATGGAGTTTTATATCCAGATAATGATGAACGTGCCATTTTCTTTGCAAAAGGAGTTGTAGAAACAGTAAAAAAATTAAATTGGGTTCCAGATATTATTCATGTTCACGGTTGGATGGCTTCAATGCTTCCAGTTTATATGAAACATTTTTACAAAGATGAAGCGTTGTTTTCTCAAACTAAAATTGTTAGTTCTGTTTACGCACAATCATTTGACGGAAGTCTAGATGTAGAAATGATAAACAAAGTAAAATTTGATGGAATTCCTTCAGATGCTGTTGAAAATCTAGAAACGCCTGATTATGAGAATTTAATTAAAACTTCTATACAGCATTCTGATGCAGTAATTATTGCTAGCGAAAACCTATCGTCAAGTTTAACAAAATTTATAGAATCTTCAGGCAAACCTTTTTTACCTTTCGCACCAAAAGAAGAATTTGCAGCAGCATATACTTCATTTTATAAAAATATGCTATAATTATAATTACAAAAACATGAAATTTAATTTCTTTTTTAAAACTTTTATTCTTGGATTACTAGTTCTTTTCGTTGCATCATGCGATAAAGAATTTACAGAAATTGGTGCGGATATTATTGGTGACAATCATTATGGTTTAGACAGTATTCCTAGTGAAGTTATTGCCTATAATCAAAATCTTGGGGCAGTTCAAACCAATAATTTACCCATAAATTCTTTAGGTGTTTACAACAATCCAGTTTTTGGAAAAACAACTGCTAGTTTTATAACTCAAGTAGAATTGGCATCGGTAAACCCAACATTTTTTGATACTCCTACTATAATTGTAGATTCTGTTTATTTATATGTTCCTTATTTTTCTACATTTGAAAGTACAGATGTTACCTCTGGAGATAGTTCTTATAAATTAGATTCAATTCAAAAAAACAATTCAGACTTAGCAAACAATAAAATTAAACTAAGTGTTTACGAAAATAATTATTATTTAAGAAGTTTAGATGCTGATACAGGTTTTACACAGGAGCAAAAATATTTTTCAGATCAGCAACCAGATTTTGAAGCAGCAATTGCAAATGGTGGTAACAGATTAAATGATGCAACTGATGCAAGTCAAAACGATCAATTTGAATTTAAAGCTACCCAAATAAAATTCTTTAAAAACAATGCTGATAATACACCAGGAACAACAACAGTAAGAGAACGTCTTGCTCCGGGTATGTTTTTAATGTTAAACAAAGATTTTTTTAAAAACAAAATAATTAATGCATCAGCAGATAAATTAATTAATAATAACAGTTTTAAAGAATATTTTAGAAGTTTATTTTTTAAAGTAGAAAATGCAACTGGTTCACCAAATGATGGTGCCATGGCAAAGTTAAATTTTGCTCAAGGCAAAATTACAATAATTTACAGAGACCAAATTTCGGCAACCAACACTACTAAAGAAAAAAAATCTTTGGTTTTAAATTTATCTGGAAATACGGTTAATACACTAAGCACTACTTGGACAAATCCTGTAACTTCACCAAACACAACTGTTGGAGACAATGATTTATATTTAAAAGGTGGCGCAGGTTCAATGGCAATTTTAGAATTATTTGGCGGACAAATTAATGATAATGCTACATTATTAAACAATTTAAGAAGTCAAAATGTTTTAATTAATGATGCTTACTTGGTTTTTTATATTAACAAACCGTTAATTGGAACAGTTGCTCCAGAACCAAACAGAGTGTATTTATATGATTTTACAAATAAAAGACCTTTGTTAGATTACTTTTTTGATGGTACAACAAGTGCTAAGCCAAAATATGGTAAATTTATTCATGGTGGAATTATAGAAAAAGAAACCGATGGAAGAGGAACTAAATATAAAATTAGAGTTACTAATCATATTAAAAATTTAGTAAAATATGGTGGTTCTTCTGTTGCAAAAGATTCTACAAATGTAAAATTAGGATTAGTAGTTACAGAAAATATAAATAATGCAAGTAATGCCAATTTAAAAAATCCATTTACTGCATCTGGCGTTACTAATAAATTGGTTCCAGTAATGTCTGTAATAAATGAACTAGGAACTGTACTTTATGGAACAGGAGTTGGTACACCAGAAGCTAAAAAAATTAAGTTAGAAATTTATTATACCAAACCTGATTAATTAAAAAATTATGTGTGGAATTGTTGGATACATTGGTCATAGAGAAGCATATCCTATAATAATAAAAGGATTAAAACGTCTAGAATATAGAGGTTACGACAGTGCAGGAATTATGCTTTTTGATGGAATAGATTTAAAAGTCTCAAAAACTAAAGGTAAAGTTTCAGATCTTGAAGAAAAATCTAAAGAAATTGAAACCAATGGTACAATTGGAATGGGACATACTCGTTGGGCAACTCATGGTGTTCCTAATGATATAAATTCGCATCCACATTTATCCAATTCTGGAAATTTGGCAATAATTCATAACGGAATTATAGAAAATTACGAGCCATTAAAAAAAGAATTAATCAATAGAGGTTACACTTTTAAATCGGATACAGATACAGAAGTTCTTATAAATCTTATTGAAGATGTTCAGAAAAAAGATAATTTAAAACTTGGTAAAGCAGTTCAGGTTGCATTAAACCAAGTGGTTGGCGCTTACGCTATTTGTGTTTTTGACAAACAAAAACCAGATGAAATTGTAGTAGCAAGATTAGGAAGTCCACTAGCAATTGGAGTTGGAGAAAATGAATATTTTATTGCATCAGATGCATCTCCGTTTATAGAATATACTTCTAATGCTATTTATCTTGAAGATGAAGAAATGGCGATTGTGAGTTTACACAAACCATTAAAAATTAGAAAAATTAAAGACGATTCATTAGTTGATCCTTACGTTCAAGAATTACAAATGAATTTGGAACAAATAGAAAAAGGTGGTTACGAACATTTCATGTTAAAAGAAATTTACGAACAACCAAATGTTATAAAAGATACTTACAGAGGAAGACTTCATGCAAGTACTGGCTTAATTCAAATGTCTGGCATAGAAGACAATCTTGAAAAATTTCTTCAAGCAGAAAGAATAATCATCATTGCTTGTGGAACTTCTTGGCATGCAGGTTTAGTTGCCGAATATATTTTAGAAGAATTTGCAAGAATTCCAGTTGAGGTAGAATATGCATCAGAATTTAGATATAGAAATCCAATTATAAATAAATCAGATGTAGTTATTGCAATTTCACAATCTGGAGAAACTGCCGATACTTTGGCTGCAATAAAATTAGCTAAAGAAAAAGGAGCATTTGTTTTTGGAGTTTGTAATGTTGTAGGTTCATCAATTTCTAGAGAAACTCACGCTGGAGCTTATACTCATGCTGGACCAGAAATTGGAGTTGCATCAACCAAAGCGTTTACTACTCAAATCACAATTATGACATTAATTTCTCTTCGACTTGCAAAAGCTAAAGGAACTTTGTCTAATTCAGATTATTTTAGATACCTTCAAGAGTTAGAATTAATTCCAGAAAAAGTAGCCGAAGCTTTAAAAACTAATGATATTGCTAAACAAATTGCAGCAATTTATAAAGATGCACCAAATTGTCTATATCTAGGAAGAGGTTATAATTTTCCAGTAGCTTTAGAAGGCGCATTAAAATTAAAAGAAATATCATATATTCATGCCGAAGGTTATCCAGCAGCAGAAATGAAACATGGTCCAATTGCTTTAATAGATGATAAAATGCCAGTTGTTGTGATTGCGCCTAAACAAGGTCATTATGATAAAGTGGTTAGTAATATTCAAGAAATAAAATCTAGAAGCGGAAAGATAATTGCAATTGTAACTAAAGGTGATACTCAAGTAAAAAATCTTGCCGATCACGTAATAGAAATTCCTGAATCATCAGATGCTCTTTCACCAATTTTAACTACAATTCCTTTGCAACTATTGTCGTATCATATTGCAGTTATGAGAGGTTGCAATGTAGATCAACCACGAAATTTAGCAAAGTCTGTTACAGTAGAATAATTATATTTATAACTATATTCAATTAAAGCGAGAACTATTTCTCGCTTTTTTTTGCAATTTTTTATTTTTTTTAATTATGATTTATTTAATAAAATTCTAAATTTTATATGTATGCATAGTAAATTTATCTTAATAGTATTAAAATGTTAAGAAAAGTTTAAAATTATTAAATTATCAAATAAATAACAAACATTGTTTTAAATTATAGATAGTGAAAATAAATTGCACTTTTTTTAGTAATTTAAAAAATAGTTGTATTTTGGCTACTTAAACCAACAAAATTTATACCTAATGAAAATTTATTATTTTATTTTGACACTGTTTTTTTGTGGCATTTCTTTTGCGCAAACTACAGTTTCAGGTTCGATAAAAGACAGCAAAAACGAACCAGTTCCTGGCGCCAACATCAAAATAGTTGGAGACGATTCAGGAACAATTGCTGATGGAGATGGAAAATTCACTTTAAAAACTTCAAAAAAACCACCTTTTACGGTTGAGGTTACAAGTGTAGGTTACACTTCTCAAAAAGCTCAAGTAACATCAGCTAATCAATCACTTGATGTGGTTATGCAATCTGAAGATACAAAGCTTGACGAAATTGTAATTTCTGCTTCAAGAGCTCCAGAAAGAATTAAAGAATCTCCAGTTACCATTGAAAGAATGGGAATTAAAGATATTAAAAAATCGGCTTCTCCAACTTTCTATGACGGATTAGAAAATCTTAAAGAAGTTCAAATGAATACGAGTAGTATGTCATTCAAATCTATCAATACACGTGGATTTGCAACTGTAGCTAACACAAGATTTTTACAATTAGTTGATGGAATGGATAATTCTTCTCCTTTATTAAACTTTGTTTTAGGAAATTTAATTGGAACTTCTGAAATTGATGTTCAAAGCGTTGAATTACTTCCAGGTGCATCTTCTGCATTATATGGTGCAAATGCGTTTAACGGAATTTTATTTATCAACAGTAAAAGCCCATTTACATCCCAAGGTATTTCGGCCTATGCTAAATATGGTCAAACCAGTCAAATAGCTGCTGGTGATAATCCATATTATGATTATGGAGTTAGAGCAGCCAAAGCTTTTACAAAACATTTTGCTGCCAAAGCCAACTTTACCTTTATGAAAGGTACAGATTGGTGGGCTAATAATTATACAGATCTTGCCAATCCTGGAAGAGACAGAAGCCATCAAAACTATAATGGATTAAATGTTTATGGTGATGAAGTTTCTACTAATATTAAAAATGTTGCAACCGGATTATTTAATGCTGGTGCAATAACTGGAGCTCAATTATCAGTATTTAATCAAATTTTACCAAACGAAAATGTTTC
>NZ_JAYUPK010000168.1:0-11515 GCF_043760115.1 Flavobacterium sp. | reverse complement strand
GAATTCAAAAACCAATTTCTGGAACAATTTTTTTAAAAGATAAAGACATTCAATTATTTGATTCTAATGAGTTAGCACAAAATTTAAGTTTAGTATTGACAGAGAGATTACCACAAAGTAACTTAACTGTTTTTGAATTAATTGCATTAGGCAGACAACCTTATACTAATTGGATTGGAAAATTATCTGATGATGATTTTCAAAAAATAAAGCAGGCAATTCAGCTTACGCAGATAGAACATTTGTCAGATAAAAAACATTACGAAATTAGTGATGGACAATTACAAAAAGTTCTTGTAGCAAGAGCTTTGGCGCAAGATACACCATTAATTATTCTTGACGAACCAACAACACATTTAGATTTACTTCATAAAGTATCGATGTTTAAATTGCTTAAAAAATTAGCGTCAGAAACTAATAAATGTATTTTATTTTCTACACACGATATAGATTTAGCCATTCAACTATCTGACGAAATGATTGTAATGAGTGAAGAATTTATAATTCAAGATGAACCTTGCAACTTAATTTCTAAAGGAGTATTTACAAAATTATTTAAAGATATATCAATTGTATTTGATGAACAAAAAGGAAAATTCATCATTAAATAATTCACTTCAAATTATAAAAAAATCCTATCAAATTACTTGATAGGATTTTGAATTTGTAAAAATTTATTTCAACTAATTTTTAATAAATTTTTGAGAGAATGATTTTCCTTCAGAATCTTTTAATGTTAAAATATAAGTTCCAACAGTTAAATTTTCAATAGAAATTTTGTCTTCTAATATTGACGATTCTTTAACTAATTTTCCTAATAAATCAAAGATTTGAGCAGAAACAAAAGTTTCTAAATTTCCTGATTTAATATTTAAAAAATCACTTGAAGGATTAGGATAAATTGTAAAAGTTGTAGAATCAAAAGTAGCATTATTTAATGCAGGAGATGAACCTTCTAAAACAGTTCTAGCTGAATCTACTGTTGGATTATTAATTACATCAACAATACCTGATGGCCATCTAATAATTAATTGAGTAATTGCAGTTTCAGTTCCTAATCCGAAATAACTATTCATAGAACTCATGTGGCTAAAACCTTGTCCGCTTCTAACTTCACGAATTTGTTTTCCCCAAGCGCCATAAATTTCTACTCTTGCACCAATTCCGTTAATATTACTTTGAACTCCTTTTAAATTTACTTTAAACCAATGATTAGCGTTTGGAACATTATAATGAACAGTACTTCCAAATTGTAAATCTAAAAAGCCATCGTTATTTAAATCACCAATTCCACCTTCATTAAACCCTAAATCATAAGCTGTAAAAGTTAAATTTCCATTATTAATATATAATTCCTTTGTATTTTGCCATAAAAAATCAACAAAACCATCGTTATTAAAATCGGCAGCTTGAACTTCCCAAGAACCAACTTGTGTTGCAATTCCTGTTGTTGCATAAATATCTGTAAAAGTTCCATCGTTATTATTTCTATAAAATCTATTTTGATCTGAAATATTAGACAATAAAAAATCTAAATCGCCATCATTGTCAAAATCTTCAATTGCTGTAGACCAAGATTGAGCACCATCATTTACACCTGCTACAGCACCTTTTTCTGAAAAAGTACTTGATGGATTAGCACTAATTCTATTATTTGAATATAATAAATTTATTCTTTGTGCATCGCCAACAGGTGCGCCACCACGACATTTAGCCAAATATAAATCCATATCACCATCATTATCATAATCTGACCACATTGTTGCATAATTTCCTCCTACTGGCAAGGTTGGCATCAATGAAATATCAAATAATAAATTTCCTGCGCCATTATTTCTGTATGCGTGATTTTGGGCCACATCATGACAAGCCCACAAATCTAAATTTCCATCATTATTGATGTCAATAAAATTAGTTCTTTGGGTAAAAATACTTTGAGGATAAGGCATTATTGTAAAACCTGATAATGTTGGTGTTGGTGTTGAAGAAGCAGTAGCTTTTAAAACAGTAACTCTACTTCCGTTTCCTAAAGCCAAATCTGTAAAACCATTTCTATCAAAATCTCCTGCGGCAATACTCCAATCTGGTAAATTTACAATAGAAGATAACGAATGAATAACGGAGTCAAATCCTCCAGGTTTTTGAGTTAAAACGGTTACTTGGCTAGCTTGAACTGTAACAATATCATCAAGATAATCGCCATTCATATCTACAACTGCACAAATATTAGAACTTGTACTTATAGAACTACTTGTAAAAGAAATTGGTGGAGCAACGTAAAGAGCTTCTGAAATTTGGAAATTAAAACCAATCGATTCATATTTATTATCGAATGCTATGTAATAGGTTGTTCCAGCGTTTGCAACAAAAACTACAGTAGATAAATAAGCATTAGTGTTTGTTCCATTATTACATGCAATTACACCAGAATCATCATCGCCAGTAACACATGACAAACTTAAACATGAACCAGAGTAAACGTGAATTCTTGTATCCTTGCAAATGTTAGCCAATAAATCTGTAGTAACAGTAACTGAAAAATTTTGAGTTGGTGTATATGCGTACCATTCTCCAGCAGTTGCTCCACCACCATTTTGTGCACAAATAGGTGTCGGAATTTGAGTTCCATTTATAGCATCAACTGTGTGAAGTCCAGCAGAAACTGGCAAAGCAGTTGCACAAGTATTTTGAGCTGTAGAAAAATGAAAACTGCAAAATAAAAGTAGTAAAAGTGTAATTTTTTTCATGGTTAATAATTTAGTTTGTTAGTTGCAAGTTTGTGGTAATGAATTAATATATTGTGTCATTAATTGTACTCCTTCTTCGTGAATTAAATTTCTACCAATAATTGGCATTTTTAATTCGCCTTCTGTTGTGTTTATTCTTTTCATTATTTCAGATCTGTTTGCATCACCGCTTTTAATTACATAAGGCGCACCTTCAATTGCAAATAATGGTTCTAAACATAGTCCAAAAGTATTCATATCTGTATTACTATAATTAAAACGTTGCGGTGTATAATCGCAATGTCCACCATCTCTATGGCAATGAGCGCAATTAATATCAATATATGATCTTGCACGTTGCGTTAATGATTTAGACGTATCTTTATAATCTATAGTAGAATTTATAGTTGTTGGAACATCATTTCCAATAAAACCTACACTTCTCCATTTTGCAAGCTGGTTTTGACTTCCTGTTGAATAATTAAATGTAGTATTTAAATTTTGAGGTTTTGGACCAATTGGAATAGTAATTTCTCCTGTTTGATTAATATTTATTTTATGACAAGTTAAACATTCTGATTGAGAAGGAATTTTATAAGTTGTACTTCTGGTAACATTATTTTCTACAAATGTTATTGGAACGAAAAGTCCATCGTTTGTAGTTTCTAAATTGGCTTCTGTTTGTTGTTCATTCCAAACATAATCGTATGCTTTCCAACCAGTAGATTTTCTAATTAATAATCTAGTTTCAATTATTTTAGTTGTATTAGATGGTAAAACGTTAGTGTAAAAAAACGTTTTTATCAAAACTGAACCTATTGGAAATTCTAAAACATTATCATCACCATTGTAAGTAGCTTTTGTTCCTGTTGGTAGCCAAACAAAACGTTTTTTGTGTGCATAATCTGCAAATAATGAACTTGCTGGTTCATAAGGCAAAACATTTAATGATGGATTTTGATTTTTCATATCGCCATCAAAAAAATGATAATCAGATAATTTTGCATATGGAACCAACTCTAATTTCACTGAAACTGGAGAAATTGCTACATATTCTTCATCATCAGATTTAGAACAAGAAATTATAATAAAGGTAAAAAGAACTAAAAAAATGCTTAATAAGTAATATTTTCTCATAATTTTAATTGTAAAAATCAAAAATAGTGAAATTACTACAACATCTTAATATTTATTGATTTAAGTTAGACCTTACAATGAAACTTTAACATTTGTAATACGAAATTGCGTGCAAATTTCAAAATTATTCAATTTCAAAATTAAATAATTTTAAAAAAAATTAATTTTTGCAGTTTTGAGATTTAATTGTATCCAAATCTGAACCATATTTTTCTTGATATCCTAATTTATATGCTGTTTCAATTTCAAAACAAGCTTTTTCATATTGTTTTAATTCAATATAAATTAAAGCTCTGTTTCTAAAAGCATAAGAGTTTTCAGGAAATAGTTTTATAGATTTATTTACATCTTTTAATGCTTGCTTGGTAAATCCTAATTTTAAATTAGAATAACTTCTGTTACTATAAGGTAGTGGAGCATCTGGTTCGTCTTTTATTATTTTTGTAAAAATATTTTTTGCCTCTAAATGTTTATCTAATTTTTGATATATAAATGCTAAATTATTCCAAACATTATTTAATCCTGAATTAACTTCAAGCGCTTTTTTATAATAAAATATAGCATTTTCAAACTCATTATTACTCATACAAATTCCACCTAAAACTATACAAGAAGTATAATTTTTAGCATCTAATTCAAATGATTTTTTAAAATTATTAAAAGCACTTATTTTTAAATTTCTCTGTAAATCTATAACTCCTATTGTGTAATGTACTGAACTTTTAATAGAATCATTCGTTGTAAGAGCAGCGTAATTTAAAAAGGAATTTGATGAAGCCGAAAAATTATCTAACTTAAATTCTAAAATGCCTTTTAATAGAAATAATTCATTTTTCTCTAAATCAATTTTACTAATAGTGTTAATTAAATTTAAAGCTTCTTGATTCTGGTCTTTCTTTAATAAAAATTGAATCTTTTTAATTGTAACTAAAGTTTCTTTAGAAACTAAAGTACTGTCAATATCGGTGCTAACTTCAAAATCTAATTTTGGATTAATTTCTAACGGATTACTACTTTTAGTTATTGATAGTTCTTTTTTAAATTTTTGAGCTGTTAAAAAATTACAATTAAATACAATTAGCAGTACAATAAAAATTACTTTTTTCATTCTTTTTCTTTAAATTTTATTTTTAATCTAAATCTAATTTTACATTATAATTTTTTAAATTTGTTAATGCTTCCGCCGATTTATAATCAAAAACTTCTTCGTGAAAATTTCTGTCTTTTTTTAATTCAATATGCTTTACACAATTATAAAAACGTCTAATTTCTATATCGTTTGCTAAGATTAATCCTGGAACTTTTATGTTTTTTCCATCAACATCTTTGGCAACCATTGTAAAATAACTTGAATTGCAATGTTTTACTTTTCCTGTTTGTATATTTTCAGATTCTACTCTGATTCCAACTATCATAGAACTAGTTCCAACATAATTTACGCAAGCTTTCATGGTAACCAACTCGCCTACTTCTATAGGATTTAAAAAATCTACAGTATCAACAGAAGCAGTAACACAATAATTTCCTGAATATTTACTGGCACAAGCAAACGCAATTTGATCTAATAAAGACAAAATATATCCACCATGAATTTTTCCAGAAAAATTTGTATGCGATGGCAACATTAATTCTGAAATCGTAATTTTAGAAGATTTTACGGTTTTAAATTCAGACATATAATTTATTTTATTTTAAATGGTGAACTTTCTTTGGTTACTTCTTTAATATAATAATTAGTGTCGCCCCACCAAGGAAAAGTTCTGTAACGTTCTAAATAGGTAACTTTTACATATTGACCTTGTAAGGTTTTTAAATCTTGTATAACCTTTTCATCGCTATCTAATATAGAAAATTTAAAAATTTGTGCGCCAGAAATTCCTTGACTAATTTCGCCTTCCCAAGTTTTAAAAACATAACCCTTATTACTTATTTTAATTAGTTCACCACTACGTTCACCATTACTATAAGTGGCATAATAAACAAATGAGAAATATGCAATAAATACTATAGAAATTGCTAAGATGAAATAAATAATAACTTTACGTAACATAATAAGTAGGTTTTAAAATAAATTTATAGTTTAATTAGATTCTGATTCTGATAATAAATTATCGCTGTTTTCAAAGACATTGGCTCTGTTAATAATATTTTCTGGAAGTGATTTTTTTGCTTTTGCACCCATTTTTTTCAACTTTTCTACACTTGTAATTAGGTTTCCTTTTCCGTCAACAAGTTTGTTCATTGCGCCTTGATATTCTACTTTGGCTTCGTCCATTTTTTTACCAATTCGAACTAAATCTAAAACAAATCCTTCAAATTTATCATATAATGCTCCAGCTTGACGTGCAATTTCAACAGCATTTTCTTGTTGCTTTTGGTTGGTCCACATACTATCAATGGTTCGCAATGTAGCCAATAAAGTTGATGGTGTAACTATAATTATATTTTTTTCAAATGCTCTATTATATAAAGTAGTATCTTCATTTAATGCTATTGCAAATGCTGATTCTATTGGAATAAAAAGCAGTACAAAATCTGGACTTTCCATTTGATATAAATCGTGGTAATTTTTATCGCCAAGTTGCTCAACATGACGTTTTACAGAATCAACATGTTCTTTTAAAAACTGCGATTTTAAAGTATCATCGTCTTCATTAATATAACGTTCATAAGCAGTTAAAGTTACTTTAGAATCGACAATCATCTTTTTTCCGTCTGGTAAGTTTATTACAACATCTGGAAAAACTCTTGTTCCATCTTCTGTAATATGACTTTGTTGTACAAAATATTCTCTGTCTTTTTCTAAACCAGATTTTTCTAAAACTCGTTCCAGTATCAATTCGCCCCAATTTCCTTGCATTTTACTATCGCCTTTTAAAGCTTTAGTAAGATTTAAAGTTTCTTTGCTCATTTGTTCATTCATATCGCGTAAGCCAAGTATTTGTTGACGTAAAGCTGCATGATAATCTATACTTTCCTTGTGTGTATCTTCTACTTTTTTCTCAAAAAGCTGAATTTTATCTTGTAGTGGAGTTAAAATGTTTTTAAGATTTTCTTTATTTTGTTCGGTAAATTTATTGGTTTTTTCTTCCAGAATTTTATTGGCAAGATTTTCAAATTCTTTAGTAAATTTTTCTTGCAACTGCTCTACTTCTTGCTTTTGTTCTTTATTTCGTTCCCAAAGATTTTCAAAATCGGTTTCTTTTTTAGATAATAAAATGGCCAAAGAATCTTTTTCAGTTCTAATTATTTCTTTTTCTTGATTGGATTGAATAATTTGTTTTTCAAAATTTATTCTTTCTTGCACAAATTGCTCTTTTTGTAGATTAATTTGAGATAATAATCCGTTTACTTTCTCTTCTAGCGATGCTTTTTCAGATTTAGAATTTACAGAAAAAAATAATTTTCCAAAGTAAATACCAATACCTAAGCAGGTTATAAATAGTAAAACAGAAAGAATTGTGGCGTTCATATAGCTTTATTTGAAAAGTAAATATAAACAAAAAGAGCTTAAAAATTTAGCCAAGTAAAACTTTTATCAAATTCGCTATCTTTTATTCTTCTATCTGAATAACTATTATAATGTAATGATTTATTTCTTTTATTGTTAAGTCGTAATTGAAATATCGTTAAAATACTTATAACTAATGATATTAAAATTATTAAAATCAATAAGGTCATAAATATTAAATAATTGGTTTCTAAAGATGATTTTAAGTTATTAAAAAACACATATCCAGAGAAAACTAACAAAGAATTTGACACTAATAATATAAAAGTTTTCATAGAAATATAGTTTTAATTATAAATGATAAAATTAAAGTTATTTTTGCAAATGGTTTTATATAATTTTAACTAGATTTTATATAAATCCTACTTTTTATTGTGATAGTATTAACAGTAATTTATAATTTTAATTTTTGAAATCTTAGTTAAATAGATACTATTTTACAAATAATATAACAAATAAATCTTAAAATAATATAATTGATAATAAATTTGGCATTATTTTGGTTTGTATATTTTTGAATATATCTTTACAAAAAAATTAAAAACGAATAATTATGACTAAAAAAATTACTTTATTAAGCTTTTTATTATTTTCATTATTTACATCTGCTCAAATAATTCCTGCTGGACACTTAACTATTTTTTCAGAAGATGGAGATAAATTTCAATTAATTTTAAATGGAGAATTAATAAACGATGTTCCTCAAACTAACTTAAGAGTTGAAGATTTAAATCAACCTTATTATAATGCTAAAGTTGTTTTTGAAAATAAAACATTATTAGAAATTTCTAAAAACAATTTAGTAATTACAGATGTTGATGGAGTTTTTGGCGATGTAACTTATAAAATTAAAAGAGACAAAAACAAAATAGGAAAAATGAAAATGAATTATTTTTCTTCTATTCCTGTGGTTCAAGGTTTTATTCCACCAGCCAATGTTCACGTAATTCATTACGGTCAGCCAAGAGAAATTATTGTAGTTAATGAAAATCCAAGAAATCCTGTAAGAGGAAACTCAACTCAAACAACTACTACAACTACTCAATCTGGTGGTGTAAATGTTGGTGTTGGTATAAATGTTGGTGGAATTAATATGGGAGTTTCTATTAATGATTCCTCAGATGGAGAAGTAATAACACAAACTACAACTACAACAACATCATCAAATAATCATCAAGATCATGACAATCACGACAATCATTATCAAGTAATTCCCAAAGGTTGTAATGGTAATTCTTGTATGACAAACGGAAATTTTAATACTGCATTGTCAACCATTAAAGGACAAAATTTTGAAGATTCTAAATTAAAAACTGCTAAACAAGTAATTACAGCCAATTGTTTAAATGTTGATCAAATTATTTTAATTGCTAATCTATTTAACTTTGAAGATAATAAATTAGATTTTGCAAAATTCGCTTATGATTATTGTATAGAGCAAAAAAATTATTTTAAACTAAATGGAATTTTTAATTTTAGTAGTAATGCTGATGAATTGTCAGATTATGTTCAAAGTAAACAATAATTAATTTTATAATTTAATACTATAAAGACTGTCAGTAATTGGGCAGTCTTTATTTTTTTTGACTAAATTAAATTATGCATCAACATTTCAAAATTTATAAACCTTACGGATATTTAAGCCAATTTAAATATGAATTGAAACGCAATAAAAAATTACTTGGCGAGTTATACAATTTTCCAGAAGGAATTATGGCAATTGGAAGATTGGACGAAGATTCTGAAGGATTACTTTTATTGTCTACAGATGGAATGATGAGTGAAATTGTACGTAATAAAAAAGTAGAAAAAGAATATTATGTTCAAGTTGATGGTTTATTTTCTGACGAAGCAATTTTAAAAATTACAAAAGGTGTAGAAATTGGTTTTGACGGAAAAAAATACATTACAAAACCTTGCAAAGCATCAATTTTAAATATAATTCCAGATTTTCCTTTGCGTGGAAAAAAAATTAGAGATGAACGTCACGGACCAACTTCTTGGATTTCTGTAACCATAAACGAAGGCAAGTTTAGACAAGTTAGAAAAATGACTGCTGCTGTTGGATTTCCTACTTTAAGATTAGTTAGAGTTAGAATAGGAAACGAATTTTTAAATGAGTTACAAAGTGGCGAAGTACTAGAAGTTGAAATGATTGATGTGTGAAAATTTATTTAATAAAAAAATAATTATTATATTTGAGTAAATTTTAAATACTATGACAATAATTATAGATAAAAATACTAGTAAAAAAGAATTTGAAAAAAAATTAAATTCTTTACAATTTCCTAATTCTAAAAAAGGAGTTGATTTAACTAAACATTCTGGGGTAATCAAACTTAAAAAAGATGCTCTCGAAATTCAAAAAGAGTTAAGAGGTGAATGGTAATAAAATTGTTTTAGATACAAATATCGTTCTATAATTTAAGTCTGATAAAGGATTTGAAAAAATTGAAGATCTAGTTTTATTTTTATATCAAAAATCGTAATGTTAAACATAGTTTTAGTAGAACCAGAAATTCCAAATAATACTGGAAACATTGGTCGATTGTGTGTTGGAACCCAAAGTAAATTACATTTAATTCATCCGTTTGGATTTGTAATAAATGACAAAAATTTAAAACGATCTGGACTAGATTATTGGGTTCATCTAGACGTAACTGAATATCAAAATCTTGATCAATGGATTAGCAAAATTCACGATAAATCAAGAGTTTTTTTAATGAGTTCGCACGCAACAAAATCTATTTATGAAGCCCAATTTCAAGATGGCGATTGGTTGGTTTTTGGTAAAGAAAGTGTAGGATTGAGTGACGAAGTTCTATCTAAATTCAACAATCATTTAACCATTCCAATGTCTAATTTAATTCGTAGTTATAACATTGCCAATTCTGTAGCATTTGTTGTTGGCGAAGCTAAAAGACAGATTAAAAACCTATAATTCAACATTTTTAAACGAATTTAATTTGTCAAGATGCAAAATTGTTTTGGTGTTTTGTTCATTTTCAGAATACATTAAATCAAATTTTGCTCCATAAACAAACTCATTAAAAGTATACGAAGTACTTGCAGCAACAGTTGTACTAAACATTTCGTCAAATGTTTTTACAAATATTAAAATCTCACCTTCATTAGCTTCAAAATCGGCTTTTGTAAAATTAAAAATCGGACTATTTTCAGTAATCGGATGCACCAATGTCCAACTCAATGTTAAGGCATTAATCCTGCTCATTTCAAGATCTAAACTATAAAATTTATTCACTTTTACACCATTTTCATCAACCAACATTCCTAGTGTAATTTTGGCTTCAGCATCAGTAAAATTTGTGTTTTTAAAAGGCGTCATTCGCACCATCAAGGCAGTTCCGTTTTTGTATGGCGCAATTAACGCATTTTCACTAAATTTAATATATGCAGTTGGCTTGCTAAAACGTCCAAAAAACAAACCAGTTGCAATGGCAAAACTCAATAATCCAACCAACGCTTCAATGGCAGAAAGTGCGCTAGTTAAAAATCCGTTTGGGCTAATATGTCCGTAACCAACAGTTGTAAAGGTTTGTGCACTAAAGAAAAATGCCTTTCCAAATTTTGTAATTTCGCTTCCAGCAGTATCAATTCCGGTTAAAAATTCAATGCCAATTGCATAATATAAACTCGCAAAAAACAGATTTACAATACCATAAAAACCAATCAAAATTCCTAAAAACTTCCATCTTGGCATTGCAATCATTGTATGATACCAACTAATTTTTGCAAAAAAATTCAAGCCACGTTTTTCAATATTAGCCGATCCATCTTTATTAATAAATCGTCCGCCATAACTACTTGCATTGGTGCCAAAACCAGTATTGGTGTCTGTTTTCGCCTTAGAATTTATTTTTTTCAACAACGCCATAAGTTTTATTTTTTAAAGCCATTTCCAGCTATACATTACAAGCATTTATAAAAAAAATGCATTTTGTATATTGTAAAAAGAACTTCCTTTGGTCGTTTTTTTACAATAACAAAAATAGCATTTTTTTTCATAAATGGCTTTCCATTTCTATCTGGGCTCATATCTTTGCATACAATAAAAAAGTGTGAAATACGTATCTTTGAAATAATATTAATAGATAAACAAAACCAAGTTGCCAAATTGTAT
>NZ_JAYUPK010000167.1:0-32039 GCF_043760115.1 Flavobacterium sp. | reverse complement strand
TACCAACAGTTTCACTTCCGTTTGATGGTGGTAAATTAACTCCATCAAATTTCCAATTTAAGTTTGTACCTACACGTTGTAAAACATAAGGATGACTTGCATTAATCATTCGTAAACTTGTTTCGTCTAGCTTTGCATCTAAAACGTCATTTACTCTAATGTTTATTGCATCTGCAGTTCCAGTATTTTCAAATCGTATAGTGTACGTTAAATAATCATTTGATGTAAAAGTAGAATGCACAATTTTTCCACCATGTGCTTCTGTTTTGTCATTTGGATCATAAGAACCAACAATAACTTGTGTTATTTCGCTAGAATTATTTAACGTATTTATATCACCACTTGGTATTGTAATAGAAACTGTATTGGTTAATAATTGACCCAAACTTACCGTAGGAATTGTTGGCACTTGCATGGTTACAAACATATATCTAGTTTCACCAGCTAATAAATTTGTAAAATTATAAGTAAAACCATTTGCTGTAGCAACACTTCCAGTTGGTGAAACTGCTATAACAGAAACAACATTATTGTTAGTAAAAGTTACTGTTCCAGAAGCAATTGGTTGTGTACCAAAATTAGAATATTCAATTTGATTATAATAAGTAAATCCTGGTCTTGGTGCTATTCCAGATTGATAAATGTAAACTGCCAAATCAGTAAATGGAATTATTGTAACAGGAAAATTATAAGTTGTGATTCCAGAGTTAGCGGCAACAGTTATGTTTGAATATGTTGACGGCGAAACTGTATATTGTGATGCAAATTGAGAAAATACTGAAAAAGTTAAGTTATAACTATTTGCAGGATTAGATTCATATAAAATTATAGTACTATCTGAAAATAAATTATTAATGGTTCCATTATTAATTTGATACGTAAAATTTCCTAAATTAAAACTTTGCTCATTATTATTTTGAATTCCATTTCCATCGCTGTCAATAAAAGCATTCAATTTTATTCCGTTAGAAATGTTTAAAGTAGTAGCATTATAAGTATCTATACTTACAACAGTACCATTTAAAGTTCCTTCGGCACTAAAAAAATTGCCAACATAACCATTAGTAATATCGAGTTGTGTTAATACATAAGTTCCTGTAAATGTAGTAGTATTTGTAGTTTGAGAAGGTAAATTGGACAATGGTCCACCAGAAATTGCAACTGTATTTGGAGAATTAGGACTATTTATAAAATCAACGTTAGTAATAGTATTTAGCGAATTATTAGTTACAGTAAAAGTATAATTAATTACATCACCTATATTGGTAAAACCATCATTATTATAATCTACATAAGTTCCGTTAGCAGTTGCACTTAATTCGTTATTAACATCTATAGTTACAAATGCTGTATCACAATTATTTGGAGCATTATTTTGACAAATTTGATAATCTAAGGTATAACTTCCACTAGGCACATTTGAAGAAGTTGCTATTACACTTCCATTATTTTGAATACTAAAAAATCCACTTGTTGAAGAAGTCTGAGATATTGTTACATTAGTTAATGTTACAGGAATTCCATTTAATGTATCATTATTTAAAACATCTTCAAGAACAATTTGGTTTGCAATTGGGTTGGAAACACTTGCAGAATCATTATTGGCATTAATAATTAAGTTTGAATTAACTATTATTGTAGCAATTGCAGTATCACAATTAGTTGGGTTTGATGTTTGACAAATTTGATAAGTTATTATATATGTGCCACTTGGTATATTAGCAGGAACAGATATTACTCCAGTTGATGTATTGATACTAGGACTTATAGAACCAATAGCAGGAGTTATAACACTTAACGTGATTAAACTTAAATTTACTGGTTGTCCATTTAATAAATCTGCACCATTTCCATTGTTTGATAGTACATTTCCAGCATTTACATTTCCAGTAATTCCATTAATATTTTGAAAAGTATCGTCATTAGCAACAATTGGATTAGAAGGTTGCGATTGTACTACAACCATAGCAGTTGCAGTGTCACAATTTGCTGGAATAGCACCAGTTTCGCATACAGTATAAGTTATTGCATAAGTTCCAGGAGCAGGATTTGGTGCTACAGTTATAGTTCCATTAAAGTCAATTGCAAGTGGTCCATTTACAACTGGAGTTACATTTGTATTATTAAAAGTTACAGGAATTCCGTTTAAAGTATCATTTTCAGTAACGTCTCCAAGAATACTTAAATTTGGAATTGATGGAATTGGTGGAAAACTATCATTTGCTGCAATTATTGAATTAAATACATTAATTGTAACAACAGCAGTATCACAATCTGTATTTCCTATATTACATATTTGATATGTAGTTGAGTATGTTCCAGAAGGCGTGTTTGATGCAAGAGTTAAAACACCTTCAGCATCAATTGAGATTGGTCCATTTGTAACTGGTGTAACATCAGTATTTGAAGCAGTAACTGGAGTACCATTAAAGGTGTCATTTACAGTAACAACAAGTACCATTGTAGAGGAAAATCCGCTAAAAGTCGTTATGTTGTCATCAACAGCAACCATTTGCGATAAGCTATTAAAACTAGTAAATAAAAACACAATTAATAAAACAGAAGTGTAAAATTTTCTCATAATCAAGGGTTTAAAAATCAAATGTAGGAATAATTTTTGTAATTTTTTTGTATAAATTAGAATTTGTATAGTTTCATCAAGAATTTAATTTATTTCAAATAAAAACAATGATTGTAATAATCAATAATAGCTTTTCCTTCTAACAAAATATCGGCACCAATTATTCCGTCAACTGGTTTGGCTTTGTGTTGCGTTAATGCAAAATTTACATGTGATAAATCAAAAATTACCAAGTTAAAATCTTTTTCTTTCCAAGTTCCAATTTGCAATTTATTGTTTTTAGATAATTGTGTGTCAATATGATTTCCTCCAGCGCCAGAAGCTTTGGTTTTAGAATCTTTGGCTTTTAAATTAAACTTGGCAACACTTTCATAACCTACACAACTAGTACTTGCGCCAGTATCTAAAATAAAATTTCCTTTAATGCCATTTATCATTGCTTTTATCAATAAATGCTGGGTTTTAGACACCTTAAATTGTATTTTCTTATACTTATTTTTCTTTAAAATTTTTTGTAATTCTTCCATTATACTTTCCTTTTTTTATGGTACAAATATGCGAATGAAATTAAGATAAACAATCCGCTAATTAATAAAATCCAAACAAAATAATTAGTAGAATTGCTAGTTTCTAAACTTCCATAATAAACAAATGCACTCCAATAATAAGGCGATTTTTTAGTATTAGAAATAGTAATATCATTTAAAAAAGACAATTTTGCAACATGATTTGCTTGTGCATACGATTTTCCTTTTTCAATGTTATTGTAGAACTTTTTCATAAATAGCGAAGTCGTAAAATCATTTACTTTCCATAAAGAAAATAAT
Source organism: Flavobacterium sp. (assembly GCF_043760115.1). Taxonomy (GTDB): domain Bacteria; phylum Bacteroidota; class Bacteroidia; order Flavobacteriales; family Flavobacteriaceae; genus Flavobacterium. The sequence continues at coordinate 28,631 of NZ_JAYUPK010000167.1, read as the reverse complement.
AAATTTTGTGCTCCAGCCATTTGAAAACCTCTAGAAACACTCATTGCGCCTTCTGCTTTGTATAGTTTGCCTAAACCAGTTTCGCAGGCACTTAAAACTACTAAATTTGGATTAATATTTAAGTTGTAAAGTTCTGAATAAAGAATTTCTTGATCATAAAATTTTATACTTGCAGGAGTTTCAATATCGCCAGAAGATGCATGCGTACACAAATGAAGAACAGAATATTGTAACGCATTCAATTTAAAATTATCAAATGTTGCAGCTTCTTTTTCTAAATATTTTCCTTTAAAATTTTCTTTAATTGCTTGCATTTCTTTTTTAGAAAACGTTAGTTCTAAATTGCTGTTTTCGAATACTGGAAAAATTCCTAATATGGTTTCTTTTTTATCTTGAAAAGGAATTGCATTTAAATAAAACGAAGCCGAATTGTTATAAACTACAGTAAAATCTTTTACTAAATACTTCATTTTAGAAAAATTAGATGTTGTAGATTTTTTAGTTATTAATGCTTCAAATGGAAGAAAATTTAAAATTCCGTCAGGAATAATGATGAGGTTTTTATACTTAGCTTTTTTAGGAATTTGTAATAAATTATAAACTTCATTTGCTAATGAATTGTAAGCATTAACATCATTAGTTATAGCATCAGAATTAGTAAATAAATTTATAAAATTTACAATTTTTTGAGACGATTTTAAATCATTATTGATAACTTTTAATGTAATTTCATTGTTAGAAATTGTAAAAATATATTTTTTATAAATTCCTGTAAAATATTCAATTAAAACAGCTTTGTCGTTATTTAGTTTAGAATATAAATTTGTAATAGTTATGTCAGATTTAGATTTGTTATCAACTTTAAATTCTTTCTGCTTTAACAACAACATCAATTCATTTTGCTTTTTTATAGCTTCATTTATTTTAGAAATGTCAGCCATTTCAAGCTTTTGTTGTTCTTTTACAATTATTGTATTCCAGTTTTGTAACTGTTCTAAAATTATTTTTTCTTCTCTAGATTGAACCTTAGAATTTTGCAATGTATTTTTTAAAACAACCGATTTACTTTCTTCACATAATTGAAAAGCACTTTCTAAATAACTACTTTTTTTGTCGTTATTATAAAGATTTAAGTAAATTTCAATACACTTTTCTGTTCTGTTTCTAGTTCTAATTTGGCTGATAATTTTAGAATTTTCAAACGATAAAAGTTGTTGAAATAACGATTCTATATAAAATGAAAGTGAAAAAGTTTCTAATGCTTTTTTAGGCAAATTTTGATTCAAATAAACAGCAGCTTTTAAATCTAAAGCGTCAAGTAAAACCGTTTCTGCATAAAGCGCATTTTTGTTGGGTAATTTATTTTTTACTGTTTTATAATTGGGAAGTAAAATGGTAAAAACAGTTTCTAAATTTTCGTTTGCATTTTTATAGTTTTTTTGCTCAAAAAACAAGGTCGCTTTTTCATAATATAACTTTGCTAATTTTCTTGGTTCTTGATTGGTTTTTTCAAATGCTAGAGTTGCTTTTTCTAAATATAATTCAGCGTTTTTATACTCTTTTTTTATAGAATAAGTTTTAGATAAATTCAAATAGGCATTTCCAATAGCTTGCGATTGATTTACATCTAAATTTAAAAATTGAATTGCTTTTTCTAATGACTTTTTGGCTTGTAAAAAATGACTTTCAGTTTTAGTTGTTTCATAATTTAATAAATAATTAGATCCTAAATTTCCGTACAAATTTCCTTTTTGAAAAGTGGTTAGTTTTTCAGAATTCAACGTTTTTTCTAACAAAATTATTGCTTCATTTTTTCTGCCAGAACTTTGATAAACATTAGATAAATTTAAAATTGCAGCATATTTTTGATTAGTATCATTTTCATTGTTTGCAATGTAATAATAATCTTTTATGGTGTTTTCTGCAGCTTCATAATCGCCAATTATAGTGTACAAATTTCCTAATGGTTTTAAGCAAAACTCTGTAATTTTGTATTTAGAAAGTTTGTTTTTATTGTAAACTAGCCAAGCTTTTTCATAACTAGAAATGGCTTTGTTGGTTTGCCCAAATTGGTTTTGATAAAAAGCTTTATTACAATTTAAAATTACAATTGCAAGAAATTCTGGCTTAGTTTTTGGATTAAAATTTTTTTCTAAAACTTCTAGTTTCTTCAAACTTTCTTCATTAGCATTTGCAACAAATATTTCTAAAGAACTATAAATTTTGTCTTCTAGAACGGTGCTTTTTATTTGTGAAAACGAAAATTGAAATACCAAAAAAACTAGTAGTAATTTCTTCATTTTAAAGGTTTAAAATTTCCAAATTCCGTACAATTGTAAGTAATTAAAATCTTTTTCAAAATTCAATACATATCTTGCTCCAAAACTTGGACCAATTCGTGCTATACCGCCAGTTATTTCAAATAATAATCCACCGTTTGGTTTTGTAAATGTGGTGGTTAAATCAGATGAATTATTTGTAGAACTTACTAAAAACGTTGGAGTTGTATTTTCATACACATCTATTTGTTCTGTTTTAATTTCATTATTTGAAGCAACTATATTTGCTTGAATTCCTGCTCCAAGTCCAATAAAATTATTTACATTATATCTCATTAATACTGGAATTTCTAGATTTATTGCTTTAAAACTTGAAGTGGTTGTAGTTCTATATAATTGAAAATTACCATTAACACCAACCAATCTATCCGTCACAAATGTATTTAAATTGTATTGATGACTTCCAGCTTGAAACTCAACTTGCCAATACCATTTATAGGATTTGTAAGGAGAAATTGTTGCCGCAACAAAATAACTTTTAGATTTTTCTAAATCGGTATAAAAATTATAACCAGCTTTTGCGCCAATAGAAATTCCAGGTTTAAATCTAGTAGTTGCATAATTGGTAATTACTGGTTCGTTTTTATCAAAGATTATGGCAGTTTTGCTTTTGGTTTTTATTTTATGAAAATCGTTTCCAAACTTCAAGCTGTATTTTACAAAACCTTTGGTAGAATCGCGATCTTTTACATTTTTTTGTTCGCTTCCAGGCAAGTAAATATTTCTAAAAACAAAGTGAATTTGATCTTTTTTTACAATGGTATCAAGGCAACTGTAGGTTACATTTTCACCTTTTGGACAAATGGGACATTTTGGATAATTATCTACAATTTTTAATGTTTTTTTATTAAACATATCTGGAATATCGGTTTCTAATTTTATTGTTGATGCTGGACCTTCTCCATTATTTTGAAAACGAGTTTTAAAGTTTATAGTTCTAAATTTTACAAATCTATAGTTTATCAAAGTGGCATTACTAGACATTTTATTTGGATCGTGAGATGTTACAATTTCCATTTCATACGTTTTCTTTTTGTGGGTTTTATAACTTCTATCTGGAACGTAAACGCCACGCATTTTTACAGTTGCACTTGTGTCTTTTAGCATTTCTGGAGTAGTTTTAAAACTAAAAAATATATTTCTTGTTTCACTTGGTTGCATTCCGTCAAATTCTAAAATTTTAGTATCTGAAAATAACGTTTTACTTTCCATTAATGTCATATCTAAGTTTTCATCGTCAAGTAAAAAATTGTTTTTAAATGATGGATAATCATTTGCAGAAGCAACATTTTCATAACTATTATTGTAATCTTCAACAGAGGCAACGGCAGTTTCTGTAACTTCTTTTTCGTTAAAATGAGTACGCGTTTCTACTAAATCAAAGTTTTTATTTTTAAATTCTTTATCGTTATAAAAAAGATATAATTTTCCGTTGGCAACGTAATTTAAATTGTTTTGATAGCTTAAAATTACTACAATATCTTGCTCTGGAATTGGATCTCTATTGGCAAAAAGTTCCATTGAAACAGTATCTTTTAGTGAAGCAATATTTTGAAAGTTAGTATCTATTATTTCGTCTATAGAAACTGTTTCTGGTCTTGTTGTTGGTGGTTTTCCGTTGTCGTAATTATTAGTTACAGATAAATTTATTTTATAAGTTCCTTTCTTTTTGTATACTTTTTTTGGTGCTTTTTCTTTACTATAACTACCATCGCCCATTTCCCAAAAATAACTATAATTTGCTGGTGGCGCACCAGAAACCTGAATTAATGGTGGCGTTTGCGGATTAAATATTGCCTGATTTTGTTTTTTTATTATTTCAATTCTGGCTTTTCTTGTTACCGTATCTTTTACTTTTGTTTGAGAAAAGCAAGCAAAAGAAAATAGAAAAAATAGTAGAAGTAGTAATTTTTTCATAATAATTTGTTTTGGTTGATGTTATAAAATTAAGTAAAAAATGTTAATGTTTTTGTTTTACTTATTTCCATATTAAAATTCACTTAAATCCTTAAATTAATTTTGCAAATTTTATTATTTTATTTTCAATGATTTTCAGGAATTCAACTAAAATTACATCCGTATTTTTACGGTATTTTAAAATAAGAAAAAGTGATGAACATGCCATCACTTTTTCACAAAAAACTTAAAATAACTATTTTTTAATTTGGAGTAAAAGAAAAATCTATAAACGGAAGAAAATAATTTATTTGCGGACTTCCAATTGCAAATAGTTGATAATTATTAGTTCCTGTAATTATCATATCACCAGCATTTATTGGAAAAGTCAAACTACTATTGTTAGGTTTTCTTAAACCGTTACATATTAAATCATTAAAAAATCCGCTTGGAGCTTGAGACAACAAAAAGGTTTCTCTAATAGAATAAGAATTATTTGCTGTAATTTCTAATGGTGGATTTATCTCATAATAATCTACTGACGCAGATGAAAATTTATGACTTTCATTGTAAATAATTGTTCCTGTAACATTATCTACTATTTCAATTTTGTGAAATAAACCTTCATTAATTGGTAAACTTTGGAAACCCACACTATATATTTTTCCACTTTTAGTCATCTTGAACGAATATTGGTGTACTTCTGTATCCATATATTGATCATTTACTAATCCTTGATTAACTTGTACCGTATTAAATAAACTTTGAAAACTAGTGTCAACGTTAGTATATGGTGGAGCAACAGGATCTTGATCTGAACTACAGCCCAGTATAATTGAGCTAATCATTACGATTAATGCTAATTTTTTAAAACTATTTTTTGATTTTAATTTTTTATACATATTTTTTAATTTTATAATTATCTTTTTATTATTCGAATTATTTTAGAATTTTCTGCTTGATTTATTACAACATTATAAATTCCAGATTTATAATTATTTCCAAGTTCAAATGTTTCTACTTCTGATAATTTTATAATTCTAGTTTCTACAATTATTCCCATCATATCATAAATATTAATTGAAATATCTCCTAAGTTTTTAGAATCTATATTAACTTTAAAACTATTATCAAATGGATTTGGATATACAGATGAATTAAATTTTTCTGATGTAATTAAATCAATTTCTGATGAAGGTATAGATTTTAATAAAGCTGGCGTTGAAATAGTACATACTGGTCCGAAAGGTCCAAAAACGCCACCAATTTTTACACTTACATCTACATTGTATGTTGTACTAGTTTGTAATCCTGTAAATTGAGTTAAAGTAAATGTTCTTAATATTTTATCTACAGATTGCGAATAATTTAAAGAAGTATTTGTAAGTCTAAATCTATACGATGTTGAAGTTGGTACGGCATTGGCATAAATAAAATCATTTTTATTAGCCACTGTAAAATTGCATTGCGAAGTTTGTAATTGTGTTGTTGGAAATGCAGGTGTAGATAATAGGCAAGGTGCACCAAATGGCATATATGTACCATTAGTATTTTTTACAGCTACTTCTACAGAATAAGTACTATCATAAGCTGCTGTTGGACCAGTAAAATCACTAAAACTAAAAGCACGTAAATTTTTATCTATCGTTTGCGATGGTGCAGGATTGGTTAAATTGGTTATTTTAAATCTGTAACCTTTAGCATAAGGAATTATATCAGCATATATTGATTGTGTAAAAGAACTAACGGTTGTACCACATTGTGCATTAGAAACTTGTGTTGTTACTGTAGGTGTTGTTACAGTACATGGTAATCCATAATAAGTTAACCACACATTGTTAATTTTTAAAGCAACTTCTATTTTGTAGGATGTATTGTATGCAAAAGTTGGTAAATCTGTAAGTCTAAAAGAATTAAAAGTTTTATCAATTGTTTGAATTTGATTATTGGCTAGATTGGTAACTTTAAATCTATAACCTTGTGCATTAGAAACAGAATTGGCAACTATTAAATCATTAAGTATTGGCAAAGTTGAACCGCATTGCGCTGTTTGAACTTTAGTAACAAAAGCTGGTTCAAAACCGACGTTATCAATATAAAACAAATTAGAATTACTGTGATTACCAGTAAATTCTACATAATAACTTCCTGTTGTTTGAAAAATAATTAATATAAATCCAGATTCAAGTTGGTAAGTATAATTACTATCTATTATAGTGTAACTTGCTAATGTACCATTTGGATTATAAAATTTTATATTTGGATATCCAATAGGATTGCATCCACCCATTGCAAAAAAACAATCTTGATAATTGTATGTAAATCTGTAAGCAACGTTAGCATTAGAATTGAATAATGGTGATTTAATTGCATAGTTACTATTTCCACTCAATGTTAGTTGACCACCGTTGTTGTATGCAGTTACGCCAGAGGTTGTGTTACTCCAACCGTTAATTGTTGTGTTGAAAGTTCCATTAGTTATCGGTGTAAATTGTGCTTGTAAAAAATTTACAGCTAGTAATAAAAAAAGTAGATTTGTTTTCATTTTTTTTGGGATTAAGGTTAAGAAAATCAAATTTAAAAATCAATTTAATAACTTTTATAAAAATTTAGAAAACGGTAGGTTGTGTTTAGAAAACGGTAAAATATAATTATTTTATGTTAAAATAGTTACAGTAATTTTTACATTGTGACCTTTTCGAAGTTGATCATTAAGATGTGGTTTTTGTAAAATTGAAAATGTTTTATCTGGATAAGACAATTGTAAAAGTTCTAACCGTTCTGTAATAATTGAAATTCCTTTAGAAATATGAGATGCGTCTTGTGGTTTACTAGAATTTATTCCATATCCATTATCAATAATTTCAATAGTTAAAGTAGCGTTGGTTAAAGAAAAATTAATTACAATTTTACCATCATTTTCTTTTAAATGTGAAACACCATGAAGTATTGCATTTTCTATAAATGGTTGCACAATCATGTTAGGAATGGATACATTTTTACAATCAATATTTTCAGATGTATTTATAGTAAATTCAAAATTTGAGAATCGTACTTGCTCTAGTTCTAAATATAATTTTAGTCTATTAATTTCGTCTTGTAAAGTTATAAATGGTTGCGATGCTTGGGATAAAAACAATCGAACCAATCTAGAAAGTTTGGCTAAATGTTCACTACTTTTTTCTTTTTGATTGCTGTTAACAAAATATTGAATTGCATTGAGAGAATTAAAAATAAAATGCGGATTCATCATTGCCGAAAGTGCACTTTGTCTAAGTTCTACAATTTTATTATTTATAGAAATTTCTTGTTGTTTTTTAAGTTTAATTTTTTTTATTTGGTGTCTGTAAATACTATACAATAATGTTGAAAACAAGAACAAAATAAGTAGTAAAAACCACCATTTTAAATAAAAAGGATACATTTTATAAATAGAAATTTTTATAATAGACCAATTAGAATTTACATCTCTAATTCTAACAATAACAGTATGACTTCCATAGGATAATGATTGAAATATTATAAACTTATTTTGTGTTGTTATCCAGTTTGATGCATCTATTTTATATTGAATAATTTGATTTTTAACAACATTAAAATTTTGAATATCAAGATTTAATTTTACAATAGTTTGATTGTTTTTTACATTAATTTTAGTTACACTTAAATCATTGTAAATGATTTTAAAAATAGGTTTTTGAGATTTGTTTTTTATTAAAGAAAAATTTATTTTTCCCAAACCATCTTTAGTTGCAACAAACAATTCGTTGTTAAATAATGCAACATTGTAAACTTCATTATTGGGTAAAAAATTATATTTATTTATAACTTTATTTCCATTTTTAGAAATTAGAAATAATCCGTTTCCTGCACAAAGAAAAATATCATTTTCTATTACTTTTATTTTTTTTATATTATCAAATTTTACAAAATTTACGTGCGTTACACTTTCAATAATTTTTTCGTTAACCAATTTGTAAACAGAGTTGTTTGCGGCAATCCACAGAGTGTCTTTTATAAAGATAAAATCTTGTATAAAACCTTTTATATTTAATTTTAATTCTCTTTTAATTTTAATTGTTGAATCATTAAAACTTCTAATATTAATTTTTTTAGAGTTGTTAAAATAATATTCGTTCTTATAATAAACTATGTTTTTTATTTTTTCTTCTTCATTACTATTGCTTTTTAAATTTTTAATGGTAGTATTTTTAATGTCAATTACTCTTATATTTGAGTTTCCCAAAAGTAAATAGTAAGTATTATTTTTTTTTTTAATTATTTCTTTACCACCAACAAGCAATATATTTTTATCTTTATTGTAATTCTCTATCTTGTTTATAGATTGGTAAATTATGGGAACAGCATTAAAATTACCCAATTTAATTTCTTTTTTAGATTTTTCAATCAATTTTAGATTTTGATTTTTATAATTATACAAAGTAAATTTAGATGAAATATATAGTGATTTATTGTTTAGCGAAGTTGCAAATCCGTTAAAATAATTTTCTTCATTTTTAAATTTTATGGATTCTATAAGTAGGTTGGGAATGCAATATAATCCGTTTTCGTTGGTAGCAATCCATATTTTATTTTTAGAATCACAATATAAAAAATTCACATTATCAGAAGTGTTTAAACCTAAATTATCGTTTATACAAATCCATTTATAATCTTTTAAAATAAAAATTCCCTTACCTTGAATGTTGAGCCAGCAATTTTCATTTTTGTCGATAATAAAATCATATTTATAAATTGGATTTTGAGATAAATTTTGAGGAAATGGAATAGAATTTAGCAGTATTCCATTTAAAGTTGAAATAAATAATTTATTTTCGTCTACAAGTAAAACATCTTTTTTTCTAAACACTATTTTGTGTAAAAATGTTACTTCTTTAGGTAATTTAAAATGGTAATTATTAAATTTTACAGTATCATTTTTAATAGTTATAACTTGATTGTTTTGAACGTAAAATGGAAAGGAGAATTTAGTTTTTAAAAATGCATTTTTATTAACTTTAACGTGGTTATTTTTTTTGTTTACTTCTGTAAAAGAATAATTTTTATAAAGCTGTCTGTTTTGCATAGAATACAATACAATTGTGCTGTCTGTAACGATTAAACTGTTGTAATACTTACTAGAAATTGATGTTTTTAGTATTTTCTTTCCATTATATTTTTGAACTTGTTCGTTATAATTTAATAACCAAATTATTCCTTTTTCATCTATTTCAACAGCTACAATGTATGGGTTTATTAAACCATCTTTTACATTTAAAGTTGTAAAATCATTTCCATTAAAAAATGTTAAACCATTGTCAGTTCCAAGTATTATTTTTCCGTTTTTATCTTCTGTAATACTATAAATTGTATTAGATGGCAAGCCGTCGTCAGTAGTAAAATGATTAAATTTATACTGATTTTGAGCCCAAGTTAAACTGCATAATAAAAGAAAAATTAAATTTAAAAGTGTTTTCATAAACGCAATTATTTCTTTAAAATAGCATTTAAGTTTTTATAATTTCTTCTAGAAACTGGTAATTGTGTTCCTTCAAAAAGTTCTATAAAATAGGTTTCTTTAGCCAATACTTTTGTAATATATTTTACATTTACTATAAACGATTTATGTATTCTAAAAAAATCATTTTCTAGAATTTCTTCAAAGTATTTTAAGGTTTTTGCTACCGTAATTTTTCTGTTTTTACTTAAATATAAAGTTGTTATATTATCAAATCCTTTTAAATATAGTATTTCATTATATTCTAATATTGATTTTCCGCCTTCATAATTCAGCGTTAGTTTTTTAAATGTATTTGCAGTTTCATTTGGTTTATATATTTCTAATACTTTATTTATGGCTTGCTTTAATTCAGAAATCAATAGTGGTTTTAATATATAATCTAATGCGCCAATTTTAATTGCATTAATTGCATATTCTTCGTGAGCAGTAACAAATATTACTTGAAAATCTCTTGATGGAAAGTAATTTAATAAATCGAAACCATTTTCTAATGGCATGGAAATGTCTAAAAACAATAAATCAATTTTATTTTTTTCAATATAAAATTTTGCGTCTTTGGCATTTTGAAATTTCCCAAGAATTTCAATTTCTGGAAAGTTTTCTATGAGTAAAATTTCTAAATTTTTTAGGTTTAGATCTTCATCATCAACTAGTAGGGTTTTTAGTATCATATTTAATATAATTTTTAAAAATAAGAAAAAGTGATGAACTTGCCATCACTTTTTCACAAAAAACTAATCTAACCTACTTATTATTATTTATGGTAAAGCATTTATTGCTGCTACAAGTTGTGCTTCTGTTCCTAACGTTGTTTCTGCTAATGTAAAAGTGTATACTGCATTAGCGGTTATAGTTGCAGGTTTTATAGCATATCTCCATTGTCCAGCTTCTTCAGTTGCAAATATTACATGACATTGTAATCCTATTGGAATTTGTCCATAATGTTCAGAAAATTGATTTGTAGTTGGGTTAAAAGTGTCTAATTTTGCAAGTGAATTATCTTCACCATCGTAATGTAAATAAATGGCACTGTTGTCAAAGTTATAACCACTTGGAGCTTCAGATAGTATTAATGTTCTTGGTCTCGGATCACTATAAAACTTATCTACATTAGTCCATCCAAAAGCATTAAAGAAAGCAAAATATGGAGCATTTGGAGCTGTTCCTTCTACAAAAACACCATTTTGACCTTGAGCAGGATTATCTGGTTGTCTGTTCCAATCTAAATTTCCATCTTCGTCTAGTATTCCATCCCATAAAGTCATAGTATTGTCTGCACCACCAGTTAATGTTGATGGAATTATTAATTGCATCGGACAAGTTATGCCTAAATCAACTCCACCTTGTGTAGCATTTATATAAAATTCACCACCAGAAACAATTAATGTCATATCTCCATTTGGCATTTTTCCCATTGTAGTTTTGTCTGTAACAAGCATTGTTCCGCTGTCAAAAACTTCTACATATTCTACATTTATTGTTCCAGTTACAGGATTTCCATTTTTAGTTAAACAACTTTCATTAATTGTAATTTGAACTCCTTTTGTACTAGTAAATGTAGTAGAACCGCCATCAGCAAGAAGTGTAAAATTTTGAGTAATATTGTTTAGAGCATTGTCTCTAATTGCTGCAAATGCTGCTGCTGTTGGAACTGTGTTTTGGTTGTTTTCATCATCGTTAGAACAACTTGTTAAAGCTATTGAAGCTAAAACTAAAAGCGAGATTTTTTTAAAATTTGTTTTCATAATTTCTAAGATTTAAATTTGTTATTTATTGTTTTATATTAGTATATCAATTTAGGTTACAATTTGTTACCTTGTTTTTTAATTATTTGTCAAAATCGGCACTTTGAATAATTTTATAAGTTAAAACATCGCCTGCGCATACTAATTCTATAATTCTTTTAGCTTGACTTTCTGAGCTTGAAAAACCTTTGGCAGAACCACTATTGGTTGTAACTTCCCAAAAATAAAGTCTTAATTTGTTGTTGGCAATTTCTTCTTTTACTTGATAAAAGCTTTCTACTTTTTTTGATAAAATAATTTCACCTGTACTTACTAATGTTATCATTTTTTGAGCTTCTTCACTTGATAATGAAGTTCCAGAATAAGTACCTAAATTTGTAGTTACTTGCCAATCATAAACCTCTGTAATTTGATCTCTAGATAAAGATGTTGAAGTTTCTAATGTGTTTGAAGTTGTTGTTACTTCTGTAGCATTAATTGTTGAAAATGTAAGTGCTACTATTGCTAATGTTAAAATTGATTTGTTCATGATTTCTAAGATTTTAAATTTGATTTTGTGTTCTGTTAGTATATCAATTAGTGTTTAAATTTGTTACCCTATTTTTTTATTTTTATTTTCAGATTTTTAAAAACTAATTTTTAGAACGTTATATTCTTATATCAATTAACTTTTAAAATTGTTACCTATTTAATTAAAATAAAATGTGCCTATATAATTGAATCTTGACATTGCAATTGATATTGTTATTGATTTTCTCTACATTAGCCAATAAATAAGGAAGTTATGACTGAAAAAAATACGCATCCAGATCAAATGTATATTGATGGATTGTTGCAAAATAATTCTAATGTTATACAATCTATATATGTAAAGTTTGTTCCAAAAGTTAAAAACTACATTAGAACCAATAGTGGAAATGATGATGCAGCGCAAGATGTAGTTCAAGAAGTGTTGATTGCAATTTACAATCAGGCAAAAGTGAAAGGATTACAATTAACTTGTCCGTTCGATGCTTATTTTTTTCTGTTATGCAAACGAAGATGGTTAAACGAATTAAAAAAATCTTCTAATAAAGAGGTAACAATTAATGATGAAACCGTATCTATAGATGAAAACATTCAAGAAATGACATTTCAAACCGAAGTTTTTGATGAAAAGCAATCGTTATTTGACGAAATGTTTTTAAAACTTGGAGAAAAATGTCAAGAAGTACTTAAACTTAGTTTTGTTACAAAAACTATGGAAGAAGTTGCAGAAAAATTGAATGTTACTTATGGTTATGTTCGCAAAAAAAAGTCTATTTGCACAGGACAATTAACTGAATTAATTCAACAATCTAGCCGATTTAAATCTATAAAATTATAGTCATGAACGAAGAACAATACCTAAGCTTTGAAAGTTATTTAAATGAGGAAATGTCTAACGAAGACAAACTTTTATTTGAGCAAAAGTTGCAAAATGATTCTCAATTTAATGAAAGTTTTCAGTTATATAAAGAAACTACACAATTATTAGAAACTAAATTTTCATCAGAAACAGCTTCGTTTAAAGACAATTTAAAATCAATTTCTAAAAGTAATTTTGGTTCTGATATTGCATCTGAAACTAAAAATAAATCTAAAGTTATTTCTTTTAGAACATGGCAATATGCTGTTGCTGCTTCAATTGCATTATTTTTAGGAGTTGTATTTTTTATGCAAAACGGAACTCCAAATTATAATGATTACAACCAATTTGAAGAAGCCAATTTTACAGAACGTGGCGGCATTATTAAAAATTTAAAATTAGCACAAGAAGCTTTTAATGCCAAAGATTATAAAAAAGCAATTCCACTTTTTGAAGCAGTTTTAAAAGACTATCAACGTCCAGAAGTAGAATATTTTTATGGGATTTCATTGCTAGAAGACAACAGAATTCTAGAAGCCGAAGTTGTATTTGTAAAATTAAGAATGGGAAAATCTATTTATAAAGATAAAGCAACTTGGAGTTTGGCACTTTCTAAATTGAAACAAAAGAAATATGATGAATGTAAAAAAATTATAACTGAATTACCAGAAGATGCTGATGATTATGAAAAAGCACAAAAATTATTGAAGAAATTATAAACTGCATCAAAAATAAAATCCGTCAAAAAAATATTTTCTTGACGGATTTTTTTACAATTTGCTAAAAATTAATTTCTTCTACTCATAAAAATAGAAATATAGTATAACAATGTTCCAATAGAACCAAGTGCCGCAACAACATAAGTTCTTGCTGCCCATTTTAATGAATCTTCTGCGCCAGCATATTCAGCAGGATTTAGCATATTTTTATTTTTTAACCATGCTAAAGCTCTGTTACTTGCATCATATTCTACAGGCAATGTTACAATTGAAAAAAGAGTAGTGGCAGCAAAAATTACAATTCCTACCAACAACAAAGCTGGAAAAACTCTAATCATTAAAATTCCACCAAGTAAAATCCATTGAATATAATTAGAAACTACTGAAACAACAGGAACCAATTTAGAACGCATTGTTAACCATTGATAACCAACTGCGTGTTGCACAGCGTGACCACATTCGTGAGCAGCAACTGCAGCTGCAGCAGCGTTTCTTTGATTGTAAACTGATTCGCTTAGGTTTACAGTTCTATCTGCTGGATTGTAATGATCTGTTAATTGTCCTGGTGTTGAAATTACGCTTACATTAGTAATTCCGTTATCTGCGAGCATTTTTTCGGCAATTTCTGCTCCAGACATTCCGTTTTGTAATTGAAGTTTAGAATAATGTTCGAACTTGCTTTTCAATCGACTGCTAACCAACCAACTTGCAAGCATAATTACTCCAGCTAAAACCATATAACTCATTCCCATAATTTTTTAATTTTAAAATTTACAACTATAAAGTTATGAAATAAACAGCAATTTACATTCCAATTTTAATAAATGACATTTTGGCAATAAAAAATGGTTTAACTTATGCTAAACCATTTTGATATTTTAATTTTAGATTTAAATAGTTATCCTACCAGATTTATAATTTTTCCAGGAACAATTATTACTTTGTTAGGCGTTTTTCCTTCTAGTTGTTTAATGGTTCTTTCGTCTGCCATAATAATTTCTTCAATTTGTTCTTTGGTTAAATCTAAAGGTAAAGTTATGGTGTAACGCATTTTTCCGTTAAATGAAACTGGATATTCTTTTTCAGATTCTACTAAAAATTTTGCGTCAAAAACTGGAAAAGCAACTGTACTTATTGAAGTTGAATTTCCTAGAGAATGCCAAAGTTCTTCTGCAATATGAGGTGCATACGGCGAAATAATTATAGCAAGTGGTTCAAGAATTTTTCTGTGATGACACTTTAATGTAGCAAGTTCGTTTACACAAATCATAAACTGAGAAACCGATGTGTTGAACGAAAAATTATCAATATCTTCGGTAACTTTTTTGATGGTTTTGTGTATTGATTTATACATTTCACTTGATGGTTCATCGTTAGAAACTATCAAACCATTGTCATCAAAGTACAAACGCCATAATTTTTTAAGGAAACCAAAAACTCCTGTAATTCCAGCAGTATTCCAAGGTTTAGATTGCTCTAATGGACCTAAAAACATTTCGTATAATCGTAATGTATCTGCACCATATTCATTACAAATATTGTCTGGATTTACTACATTGTATTTGGATTTGGACATTTTTTCTACTTCGCGACCGACTATGTATTTTCCGTTTTCTTCGTTTATAAATTCAGCATCTTTATAATCAGAATATAACGGATGATTTTTGAATTTTTCAATATCTAGTTCATTAGTTACTTCATTGATTAATGAGATATCAATATAGCCTTTGTAGAATTTCGCATTATGTAAATGACCAATAATTACTTTGTCAACTAAATTCAATTTGATAATATCATTATAAATATTAGTCCTTTCATAAATCATTTTAGCAATATTTTTTATTAAATTATTACTTTCATTTTGTTCATCATTTTTTGGTTTTACGTAATAAGTTTTTGAATATATTTCTTTAATTCCTTTTGAAATAATTATATTTTTAAATATTTTACATTTCTCTCTAAGAATTTTAATATTATTTTTATCAATTTCTGTTATTTCCATTTCTCCAAGAAAAGTTGATACGGTATAACCAATTTTATACATAAAAGCACTATTTCCCAAAATCATACCTTGATTAATCAATTTCTTAAAAGGTTCTTCGGTTGGTGCGTAGCCAATGTCTTTTAAAAATTTATTCCAAAATCTAGAATACAGTAAATGTCCTGTTGCGTGTTCGCTTCCACCAATATATAAATCTACATTTTCCCAATATTTTATGGCTTCTTGGCTTGCAAAATCCTTTTCGTTGTGTGCATCCATATAACGAAACCAATACCAAGAACTTCCTGCCCAACCTGGCATTGTGTTTAATTCTAAAGGAAAAACTTTAACGTTATCTAGTAACTCACAACTCACAACACACAACTTTTCAACATCCCAAGCCCAACATGTTGCGTTTCCTAATGGTGGTTGTCCATCTTCTGTTGGTAAATAGTTGTCTACTTCTGGAAGAACTATTGGTAAATATTTTGCATCTATCATTTGAGGCAATCCATTTACATAATACACTGGGAAAGGTTCACCCCAATATCTTTGACGAGAAAAAACTGCATCACGCAAGCGGTAATTTGTTTTTCCGTTTCCTTGATTAATTTTTTCTAATTCTTCTATTGCTTTTTTTGTGGCTTGCTTGTAATTTAATTCGTTTAAAAAATCGGAATTTTGTAATGTAAAACCTATTTTATCTGAATAAGCGAAAGCCACCTCGTCCTTCGGACACTCCTCCAAAGGAGGAGAATTTTCCACCTCGTCCTTCGGACACTCCTCCAAAGGAGGAGAATTTAAAACAAAAATATTTTTTATTTCTGGCATTCCATTTTGACCATTAAAGAAATTGGCAAACGCATAATCTCTTTCATCGCCACAAGGAACAGCCATTACAGCTCCAGTTCCATAACCTGCCAAAACATAGTCGCCAATCCAAACAGGAATTGGTTCTTTTGTAAAAGGATGTTCGGCATAAGCACCAGTAAAAACTCCAGAAATTGTTTTTACATCTGCCATTCGTTCTCTTTCAGATCTTTTAGATGTCGATTCTATGTAAGTATCAACCGCAGCTTTTTGTTCTGGCGTTGTAATTTCTTGAACCAATGGATGTTCTGGTGCCAAAGTCATGAATGTTACGCCGAATATTGTGTCTGGTCGAGTTGTAAATACAGAAACTGTTGTGAGTTGTGGGTTTTGAGTTGTGGGTTTTAAAGTGAATGAAACCATTGCTCCAACTGATTTTCCAATCCAGTTTCTTTGACTTTCTTTAATTGATTCACTCCAATCAATTGTATCTAAACCTTGTAAAAGTCGTTCTGCATAAGCAGAAATTCGCATGGACCATTGTGTCATTTTTTTACGAATTACCGTGTGTCCGCCACGTTCTGAAACGCCATTTACAATTTCGTCATTGGCCAAAACTGTTCCTAAAGCTGAACACCAATTAACTTCGGTTTCTGCTAAATAGGTTAATCTGTATTTTAAAAGTATTTCTTGTTTTTTCTCATCAGAATAAAAGCTCCAATCTGATGGAAAAAATAGTTCAATATCATCATCACAAACGGCTTGAACTGTAGCATTTCCAGCCATTTCAAAAATTGTAATTAATGTTGAAATATCTTCTGCTTTGTCTGTTTTTTTATTGTACCAAGAATTAAATAATTGTATAAAAATCCATTGTGTATGTTTGTAATAATCAGCATTAGAAGTACGAACTTCTCTTGACCAATCAAAAGAAAAACCTATTTTATCAAGTTGTTCTCTGTAACGAGCAATGTTTTCTTTGGTAGTTGTATCTGGATGTTGCCCAGTTTGAATAGCATATTGTTCTGCTGGAAGTCCAAATGAATCGTAACCTTGCGGATGCAAAACATTAAATCCTTGATGGCGTTTGTATCGAGCAACAATATCTGAAGCAATATAACCTAACGGATGACCAACATGTAAACCTGCACCAGAAGGATATGGAAACATATCTAATACATAATATTTTGGTTTGATTGACGTATTACTTGCAGCAAATGTTTGATTTTGCGCCCAATGTTTTTGCCATTTGGCGTCTATTTCGGTTGGATTATATTTCATTCCTAAAGATGCTATTATTTTTAACTGTGTTCAGCATTTGCGAAAGCTAAACTCTAAAATTTATTTATAAATGAAGAAAATTTATTTTACAATTCCTTCTTCTAAGTCTACTGGTTGTTTTTTTCCACCATTTGCTTTTTCACTATCTGCAAGTAATCGTTCTTTTACTTCTTCGTACATTTTTTTATACTCTTTAATATCTTGAGCATAATATTGCGTGTTTTGTGCGAAAGTTAAACTATCTATTTTGTATTTTTTTTTAATAAACAAAGTTGCTTTTGGATAACTATTTTGAACTCCCATTGTTTGAGATTTCATGGCTTCAAGAATAGATAAATCATAAATAATATTTACCATAACATCTCTTTCTACTAGAATTTTTGGCTCTTTTACAATGTCTTTTTTACAACTAATTGTAATAAATAATAGTGTAATTAAAACTATAACTATTTTTTTCATTCTAAATTTGAATTTATATTAACTAGAAATTTATCTATTAAATAGTAATCTTTTACCAGCTTTTATTTCTTTTACTTTGGCATTTTCATAAACCAATTGTCCGTTTACAAAAGTATGAGAAATTCTTGATTTAAAATTAGTTCCTTCAAATGGTGACCAACCACATTTATAAAGTATATTTTCTTTCATTACACTCCAAGGTTTTGCCGGATTTACAATTACCAAATCAGCATAAAAACCTTCTTTTATAAAACCTCTTTTTTCTATTTTAAAAATAATTGCAGGATTGTGACACATTTTTTCTACAATTTTTTCTATAGAAATTTTTCCTTGCAAATGCGCTTCAAACATGGCTACAACTGCGTGTTGCACTAATGGTCCGCCAGAAGGAGCATTTAAATATTTTTGAGATTTTTCTTCTAATGTGTGTGGAGCATGATCGGTTGCAATAACATCAATTGTATCATTTAAAAGTGCATTCCAAAGCGCTTCTTTATCTGCAAGAGTTTTTACAGCAGGATTCCATTTTATAAAATTTCCTTTGGTTGCATAGTCTTCATTGGTAAACCAAAGATGATGTATGCATACTTCGGCAGTAATTTGCTTTTCTTCTAACGGAATTTTATTGGTAAATAATTCCATTTCTTTTGCTGTAGAAAGATGAAAAACGTGTAATCTAGCACCAGTTTTTTTAGCAAGTTCAATAGCTTTTGATGATGAAATATAACACGCTTCTTCACTTCGAATTAAATGATGAACGGTAACAGGAATGTCATCGCCATATTCTTCTTTATATTTTTCTAAATTGGCTTTTATCGTTGCTTCATCTTCACAATGCACAGCAATTAACATTTTAGTACTTGAAAATATTTTTTCTAATGATTCTTCATTATCAACCAACATGTTTCCTGTTGATGAACCTAGAAAAAGTTTAATTCCGGCAACATTTTTAGGATTAGTTTTTAAAATTTCCTCAAGATTATCATTTGTTCCGCCCATCATAAATGAATAATTGGCATACGATTTTTGAGATGCAATTACATATTTATCTTCTAGTAATTCTTGGGTAATTGCGTTTGGAACTGTGTTTGGCTGTTCTATAAACGAAGTAATTCCGCCAGCGATTGCAGCTTTAGATTCGCTTTCAATATCGCCTTTGTGGGTTAATCCTGGTTCACGAAAATGAACCTGATCATCAATTGCTCCAGGAATTAAATAATTTCCTTCGGCATCAATAATTTTGCAATTTGGAGTTTTTGGAGAAATACGTTCGGCAATTTCAACTATAAATTCGTTTTCAATTAACACATCGCCTTCAATTATCACTCCTTCATTTACAATCTTTGCATTCTTTATTAAAACGGTATTCATTGTTTGGTATTTTTATAATCTATTGAAAAGTTTTTTTATTCTTAATGATATTACTCCAAAAATGGCTTCTTTAATAATAGAACTACTCATTTTTGATTGACCTTTAGTTCTGTCTGTAAATATTACTGGAACTTCTTGAATGATAAAATTTTTAGCAAAAACTCTATATTTCATTTCTATTTGAAAAGCATAACCAATAAATTTTATCTTGTCAAGATTTATGGCTTGTAACACTTTTCTGTTGTAACAAATAAATCCTGCTGTGGCATCCATAATTTTCATTCCTGTAATTAATCTAACATAAACCGAAGCAAAATAGGATAGTAAAACTCTGCTTAATGGCCAGTTTACTACGTTTACGCCAGTTACGTATCTTGAACCTATTGCAATATCTGCTCCAGCAAAATGACAAGCATCGTATAATTTTTCTAAATCGTTTGGATTGTGTGAAAAGTCGGCATCCATTTCATAAATAAATTCGTAATCTCTTGCCAAAGCCCATTTAAATCCGTGAACATACGCAGTGCCAAGTCCAGATTTTTTAGTTCGTACTTCAATAAATAATTTATCTTTAAATTCTTTTTGAAGTTCTACAACTTTATCTGCTGTTTTGTCTGGCGAATTATCATCAACTATTAAAATATGAAACGGTTTATGAAGCGAAAACGTTGCTCTAACAATGCTTTCAATGTTTTCAATTTCGTTATAAGTTGGAATAATTACAATACCGCAGTTCATATATATGTTAAAATATTAGTTGCAAAAATACAGATTTTATAACTCTATAATCTTAATAATATTATAATACTATGTAACAAATAAAAATTAGTAATTTTGCACCAATGATTTTATTAGAATTAAATCCGAGATTAGTAGAAAGTAAAGATTGGGCAACTATTGTGTTTGTACTAGCTTTGGCTTTAGTTGTAATTGCCAAAACATCTTTTGAAAATAGGTTTAACGACTTTGTTAGACTTTTAATTTCTGATAAATATTTAAAAATTTATAGAGACAGCAGTCATTTAATGAGTGGTTTTACTATTTTATTATTTATTGTAAATTTAATTTCATTAACCTTTTTTTTACAATTAGTTTTAGATCATTTTGATTATGGATCTAAATTAGATTGGACACTTTTTGTTAGAATTTTTACATTATTAATGGTTTTTATATTGTCTAAGTTTTTACTTGAAAAAATTATTGCAACTATTTTTGGAATTGAAGAACTAATTGAAAGTTTTAATTTGCAAAAAGTTAACTTTAGAACGTACATTGGATTGCTATTATTGCCAGTTTCAATTATTTTATATTATAGTAGTTATTCTACAAATTCTCTAATTTTAACTATAATTGCTATAGTATTGATAATAAACGTGCTTGGGTATTTCATTTCTTTACGAATTTATCAAAACTTGCTAATTAGTAAGTTGTTTTATTTTATTTTGTATCTTTGCACTCTTGAAATTGCACCATACTATTTCATATATTATTTGATTAAAAAAAATTAGCTTAAATGTCAAACTTGAAAGTGAAAACAATCTTGGTGTCACAACCAGAACCAAAAGTGGAGAATTCGCCTTATTTTGATTTACAACAAAAATATAAGGTAAAAATTGATTTTCGTTCTTTTATTCACGTAGAAGGCGTTAGTGCTAAAGATATTAGAGCTCAAAAAATTGATTTAAATAATTTTACAGCTATAATTTTAACTAGTAAAAATGCAGTAGATCACTTTTTTAGAGTTGCAGATGAAATGCGCTATAAAGTTCCAGAAGATTTAAAATATTTTTGTCAATCGGAAGCTATTGCTTATTATCTTCAAAAATATGTTGTTTATAGAAAACGTAAAATTTATGTTGGACAAAAAGATTTTGCCGATATGAGTACGCTTTTCAAAAAATATAAAGAAGAAAAATACTTACTTCCAGCGTCAGATCAATTGAATGCAGATGCACCAATTACTTTAAATAATATGAAAGTAAACTGGACACAAGCCATTTTTTATAAAACAGTTATGAGCGATTTGTCAGATTTGGCAAATGTTTATTATGATGTTTTAGCATTTTTTAGCCCAACCGGAATTAAATCTTTGTTCAAAAACTTTCCAGATTTTAAACAAAACGAAACAAGAATAGCAGTTTTTGGAAGCACAACTCAAAAAGAAGCATTAGAACACGGATTGAGAATAGATATTCTTGCTCCAACACCTGAAACGCCTTCAATGACAATGGCTTTAGAAAAATATGTTGCTGAAGCAAATAAAGGAAAATAAAAAATTAGATTTTAAAATATACAGAAAGTCATACTTAATTGTGTGACTTTTTTTTATTCAAAAAATGCTATATTTGAATTACTTTAAATCAAATTATGGAAAGCAAATCTATTGAAAAATTATACTTAGCTTTTTTTATTCTTTTGCCTTTAATTTATTTTAATAATCTTATTGATTTTGTTTTAATTCCGAGACAACTATATCTTGGAATCTTTATTTTTATTTTATTAGTAGTTATAAAAAGTGCAAAACTTGAAGTTATTCCATATAAAAATAAAATATACATTGCTTTTTTTGGCTTTTTACTTTTAAATTTTTTTTCATTTAAACAAGCAAATGTAGTTTCAGAAAGTCACGCTTTTTTGGCTAAACTTATATTGATTTTTTCCTTCTTTTTTATAACAAGTATTTTGCTTATTAACAAAGTTATTTCTAATAGTAAGATTATAATTTCAGTTGTATTTTTTGCTATAATAGCCAATATTACTGCTTTTATTCAAATAATTGAAAAAACAATTCGAGGTCAGCATTTAACTTCTCAAATTGAATTAATCACCGGAAATTTTGCTAATAAAAATTTATTATCATCCATTTTATTTCTTTGTATTCCTTTTTTATTTTTAGGATTAAGCGAAAACAAAAAAATAAAATACATTTCTATTAGTACATTATTTGCTACTTTTTTTGTTTTAATACTTGTTAGAACGAGAGTAGTTTTAATTGCGTGTATCTTGTTTTTTATTTTATTAATTACATTTAGATTAGTTGAAAAATATAAAATTAAATTGAAATATTTAATAATTAGTATAGCTTCATTTTTGTTTACAGCATTTTGTGGATTTTATTATTTTTTAGAAAAGCAAAATGTAAAAACTACTAATTCTGATGGATATTTAGATCAATATTTTTACAGATTATTAGATTCGGAAACTTTAAAAACAAGAGTTCTATTTTGGAAAAATTCGATTGAAATTTTTAAAGAACATTGGCTTTTTGGAGTTGGATTAGGAAATTGGCAACTAATTTTTCCTAAAAATGGATTAGATAATTTTCAAGATTTAGACGATGTTGTAAATGGCGAAACAACTTTGCAACGACCACACAATGATTTTATTTGGATACTTTGCGAAACAGGAATTTTAGGATTATTAACTTATCTTTTACTATTTGGAATTGTATTTTATCAATTATTTTATTTGATAAAAAACACAGTAAATATTTCAGAAAAAACAAAGTATTACTATTTGTTTTCTGGAATTGTTGGATATATGGTAATTTCATTTTTCGATTTTCCATATGAAAGAATAGAACATCAGGTTTTATTAATGACATTATTTGCAATTACTACTTCAAAATATTATTTATCAAAAAATCAAAATTCAGTTGGTAAAAGCAATAAAATTATTCTGATATTTTTAATAATTCCAATTGCATATTCTTTATTAGTTTCTTATAACAGGTTTAATGGCGAACTTCATACAGCCAAAATGTACACAGCAAGAAATGATAAAAATTGGAGTAGAGTTATTATAGAATCTAAAAAAGCACAAAACTATTTTTATAAACTAGACAATGCTTCAATTCCGATTTCGTGGTATGAAGGAATTGGTCATTTTAATGAAAAAAGAATTCAAGAAAGCGAAGATTGTTTTTATACAGCACATCAATTAAATCCATATAATATTTATGTAATCAACAATATGGCAAGTGTTTATCAAGCCAACGGAAAATCTGAAGAAGCAATTGTTTTGTACCAATCTGCTTTAAAAATTTCTAAAAACTTTGATGAAGCTAAACTAAATTTGGCAGCTTTATATTTCAATAAAAAAGAATTTGAAAAAGCATTTTTAACCATAGATAATGTAAATCCCAAAACCAAAAACATAAAATATAAAACCTATTTAATTCCAATTCTAAATAATAAAATAAATACTTTTTTAAAGTTAAATACTAATAAAAATTTGGGAGATTATTTAGTTAAAGAAGTAACAACAAGCGTAAAATTGTTGCAGTTATATTTAGATTCTAAAAACAGTAAAATGAATTTCGAAAGCTATTTAAAAACATTAGATATAAACAAATAAAAAAGAGTCAAACTAAATTTAGCTTGACTCTTTTCGTTAGTTTAGTTGGAATATTTTTTATAATTGCGGACCAGCTTTTACAAGATTTTGTCCTTCATTATTATCAGTATATTGAACGAAATTTTTAATAAATAATCCTGCTAAATTTGTAGCTTTATCATTCCACTGTGAAGCATCAGCATACGTATCTCTTGGATCTAAAATTTCATCATTTACATTATTTAAAGAAGTAGGAACTACAAAATTAAATGTTGGAATAATTTTAGTTGTTGCATTTTCAATTGATCCATCAAGAATAGCATCTATAATTGCTCTAGTATCTTTTATAGAAATTCTTTTTCCAGTTCCGTTCCAACCTGTATTTACCATATAAGCTGTTGCTTTGTGTTGCTCCATTTTTTTAACCAATTCTTCGCCATATTTAGTAGGATGAAGTGATAAAAATGCTTTTCCAAAACAAGCAGAAAATGTTGGCGTTGGTTCAGTAACACCACGTTCTGTTCCTGCAAGTTTAGCAGTAAAACCTGAAAGAAAATAATATTTAGTTTGCTCTGGAGTTAACTTAGAAACTGGCGGCATTACTCCAAATGCATCTGCTGTTAAAAATATAACTTTATTTGCATGACCAGCTTTAGAAACTGGTTTTACAATATTATGAATGTGATTTATAGGATAAGAAACTCTTGTGTTTTGGGTAACTGAAGTATCGTGAAAATCTATTTTTCCGTTGGTATCTAAAGTTACATTTTCTAATAAGGCATCTTTTTTAATTGCGCCATAAATATCTGGTTCGTTTTCTTTACTTAAATCTATAGTTTTTGCATAACATCCACCTTCAAAGTTAAAAACGCCATCATTATCCCAACCATGTTCATCATCTCCAATTAATTCACGCTTTGGATCTGTAGAGAGTGTAGTTTTTCCTGTTCCTGAAAGTCCGAAGAAAACAGCAACATCGCCATCTTTTCCTTTATTGGCAGAACAATGCATTGATGCAATTCCTTGTAATGGTAAATAATAATTCATCATAGAGAACAAACCTTTTTTCATTTCTCCGCCATACCAAGTTCCGCCAATTAATTGCATTTTCTCTGTAAGATTAAAAGCAATATAAACATCAGAATTTAAATTATGAGAAGCAAAATCTTTAAACTCTGTTTTAGAAGCGTTCATTACAACAAAATCTGGTTCACCAAAATTTTCTAATTCTTCTTCCGTTGGACGAATGAACATATTTTTTACAAAATGTGCTTGCCATGCAACTTCCATAATAAAACGAACTTTTAATCTAGTATTTTCGTTTGCTCCACAAAAAGCATCTACAACAAACAAACGTTTTCCAGAAAGTTGTTTAACAGAAGTTTCTTTTAATGCGTTCCAAGTGTTTTGAGAAATAGGATTATTATCGTTTGGAGCTTTGGTATTATTCCACCAAATAGTATCTTTTGTAATGGCATCTTCAACTATATATTTATCCTTTGGCGATCTTCCAGTAAATTCACCAGTCATAACGTTTACAGCACCAAGTTCTGATAATTGTCCTTTTTCAAATCCATTTAAAGATGAATTTAATTCTTCATTATATAAAAATTCATACGAAGGATTATGAATAATTTCTTGAGCATTAGTAATTCCATATTCTTCAAGCGAAATCGATTTCGTAATTTGGGCGTAGTTCTCCATAAAATTGTAAATAGTATTGCTTATTAAAACTTTAGCAAAGGTAAAAATTTATTATTACAACGTTGTAGTTTATTAAAAATTTATGACTTCTTCTGTAAAAATTGTATTCCAAAAATCGTCCAGCCCAATATTAATAGTAAACCACCAATTGGTGTAAGTATTCCAATAACTTTAAAATTAATATTAGTTACAGTCATTGTTGCAAGTAAATATATAGAACCCGAGAACAATAAAACGCCTAGCAAGATTAGTCTAAAAACATATTTTTTTATTTTTTCGGTAACAGAAGCATTAATTCCAAGAAACAATAAAAATAAAGCATGATACATTTGATATTTCACACCAGTTTCAAACGTATTTAATTGTTCTAGAGTTAAAACTTCTTTTAGCGAATGTGCGCCAAAAGCTCCAAGTACAATTGCAATAACTCCTAATAAACTTGCTGTAAAAAGAATTTTTTTATCCATTTGATTGTTTTATAAAATAATAAACAAATTTATCAGTTATATATTGAATTAAAAAAGCAATTGTAAGCAACTTTTTAATTTTAACAATTTATAAATTTTATATTTGCAACAAATTTGAAAACAATGAAAAAAATAGTACTATTTTTTATAACAACATTATTATTATGTTCGTTTAAAGCCGATAATAATTATACAATTCCATCTGGAGAAAAACTTGTTTTTGCAGGTTCATATAATATGAGTGGTTTAATGACGCAATTGGCTCAAGTTACTTTATCTACAGAAACAATGAAAACTGCTAAAAACGAGTATTTGCATCTAACTTGCGAATTATCAACCTACAGTAAATGGGATAAATTCTTTAAAATTAGAGATTTATATGAGTCTTATGTAAATCCGATAACTTTAAAACCAAGTTTATATAAAAGAAGTATCGACGAAGGTGGATATACTAAAAAAGAGAAATATGTAATAAAAGGAACTACTGTAACAAGTACTTCTAAAAGAAAGAAAATGCCAGAAACTACTAAAACTTTTACAATTGGTGGTTCAACTCAAGATGTAGTTTCATTGTTGTATAAAGTAAGAACATTAGATTTTAAAACTTTAAAAGCTGGACAAACCAAATCATTTACAATAGTTTTTGACGAAAAAGAAATTCCAGTAACTTTAAAATATATAGGTAAAGAAACGGTTTCTGCTGGAAATTTAGGTAAAAAAGAATGTTACAAAATAGCAATTGCAGCCAAAACTAAAGTTTTAAAAGGAACAGATAAAAATTTAATTTGGCTAACTGCCGATGATAAAAAAGTACCAGCTTTAATGAAATTTAGCATTCCGGTTGGCACAGGCGAATTAACATTAACATCAGCAACAGGAATTTAATTTATAAAATTATGAGAAGATTTTTTTTAATTATCACAGCTATTTTTACAATTTTAAGTATAGTATTTGTCTTTTTGCCTTTAGGAACACTTGGATTATTGCCAGTTGGAGTTGCATTATTATTTGGATTTATAACCTATAAAAAATCAAATTTCTTGCAGAAGAAATTAGTAAAATTATTACTTATCATTTGTGGTTTAGCTTCAATTAGTATAATTGGAAAAGAATTTTTAATAAAAGATGTAGTTGAAAAAGATGTACAATTTGAAAACACAAAAATAGAATCTAAAGAAGAAGATAAAAAAGATTTAGAAGAGTTAGAAAATGATTTAGAATAAAAAATATTTGTTAAAGATACTTTAAAAGTTCTTGCCATTGGGTAAGAACTTTTTTGTTTTTATTAAAAATTCTATAAAAATTATTCCAAATTCATACATTTGCATCGTTTATAAAACTATCATGAGAAACATACTAATAATTGGAGCAGGAAGATCAGCTTCTTCTTTAATTCAATATCTTTTAAATAAATCTGTTGAGCAAAATTTACATCTTACAATTGGCGATTTGTCTTTAGAATTGGCACAAAGAAAAACTAAAAATCATCCCAATGCTACAGCAATTGCTCTAGATATTTTTAATGAAAGTCAAAGAAAAGTTGAAATTGAAAAAGCAGATATTGTAATTTCAATGCTTCCAGCGCACATGCATATTGAAGTTGCCAAAGATTGTTTAGTTTATAAAAAACACATGGTTACAGCATCTTATGTTTCTGATGCAATGCAAGAATTAGATGCAGCAGCAAAAGAAAATGGTCTCGTTTTTATGAACGAAATTGGTTTAGATCCAGGAATTGATCACATGAGTGCAATGAAAATTATAGACGAAATAAAAGACAAAGGCGGAAAATTAATTCTGTTTGAATCTTTTTGTGGCGGACTTGTAGCTCCAGAATCTGACACTAATCTTTGGAATTATAAATTTACTTGGGCACCAAGAAATGTAGTTCTTGCAGGTCAAGGTGGCGCAGCCAAGTTTATTCAAGAAGGAAAATATAAATACATTCCGTACCATAAATTATTTCGCCGTACAGAATTTCTAGAAGTAGAAGGTTACGGACGATTTGAAGGTTACGCCAACCGAGATTCGTTAAAATACAGAAGTGTTTATGGACTTGACGATATTTTAACGCTTTATCGTGGAACTATTAGAAGAGTAGGATATTCTAAAGCTTGGAATATGTTTGTACAACTTGGAATGACAGATGATACTTATGTTTTAGACAATTCAGAAACCATGTCGTACCGCGATTTTGTAAATTTATTTTTGCCTTATTCGCCAACCGATTCTGTAGAAATTAAAACCAGAATGTCACTTGGAATTGAGCAAGATGATATAATGTGGGACAAACTTTTAGAACTAGATTTATTCAACGCTAATAAAATTGTAGGATTAAAAAATGCTACACCAGCACAAATTCTAGAAAAAATCTTGTCAGACAAATGGACTTTACAACCACACGACAAAGACATGATTGTAATGTACCATAAATTTGGCTACGAACTAAACGGAAATCAATACCAAATAGATTCTAAAATGGTTTGCATTGGCGACGATCAAACCTATACAGCAAGGGCAAAAACCGTTGGCTTACCAGTAGCAATGGCAACATTACAAATATTAAACGGTAACATAAAAACACCTGGAGTGCAATTGCCAATTCGCGAAGAAGTC
>NZ_JAYUPK010000166.1:0-2131 GCF_043760115.1 Flavobacterium sp. | reverse complement strand
CAAATCATAAATTAAATTTAAAATAAATACATAACATCACTTTTACTTTTGTTAATACCAATTTTTTTCATAAAAAAAGTAACATTTTTATTCTCTTTTTGAGTTGTCATTTCAACAAAATCAGTAGAATTTATAATGTAGGAGTTTCCATTTTCATCAAATGCTAAAAGTGTATTTTCTGAGCTTTCGCTGTAGGCAAAATGTTTAGGAGAATAACCGTAATTTCCATCATATTTTAAAATTCCATTTAATCTTTTATCAACTAAATAAATAAATATTGGGTTTATATTTTCGCCTTTTTCATTCAAATATTCTGCATCAACAATAAGAGGATTTTGTAATCTTGAAATTTGATCACAATTGTAAATTCCTAGTTGAGAAATGTTTAGCGATTTGGTTACTTCAGAAGCATTTGTATAAGCAGTTGAAATTTTTTCTTGTTTTTCGTTTTGAATTATTCTCAAACGTTCGTTTTCGGCAATTTGTTTTTGACATTCTTCGTCAAATGTTATTGCTTCATATCTAGTTTGCATTTCAGTTTTATTTTTTTCAAAATAGTTTAACCAATCTTCAATAGAAAGCTCGGTTTCTTTTTCGGTCATAAATTGCTTACTGTTGTTCCAAAAGCAATATAAATTTTCTCTAAAAGGAAATGTTGTAGTAGAGTCGATTGCTTTTATTAAACCATTATAATAATCAATTTTATTTTGTGATAATTGATTTTTAACTAGCAATTTATTTTTTAATCCAGTTAACTTTTTAATTCTTTTTATCTGAACAGAATAACTAGCATTCATGTTTTTTACTTTAGATAACGAGTTAGTTTCATTATTTACTAAATTTATTAATGTAATGTTTAATAATTTTATTTCGTCTGTAGAATCTTTTAATGTTATAGCATATTGATTTTCTGATGTTGGTTTTAATTCGCAAAAAGTAAAAATTTTATCTTCTGAGTTATTTATTTTTATATAATCTTCTCTTGAATTGGTTTGCCAATTAGAATTAGTATAATCAATATTTTCTGCATTATTTTTGACTTTAAATTTAATATTAAAAATCATTTTGGCATTCTCATTTGGAATTATTTTTACACTATATTTAGGGTTTGAATTTTCAATTCGTGTAGTAAAACTATTTATTTTTGATGTAGTTGAAGCAATTTTCTTTTCATACATTTTTATGTTTTCTTTAAAATTGTCATACCTCTTTTTTACTTTTTTATTATTTATAGAATCTTTTTCTTTCTTATAATTTACTTCAGAATTGTATTTAGATAGTATTGATTCTTTGGTAGTTGCAAATTTAGTTCCAACAATTTTTAGCGCCATTAATTGTGAACAAGTATCTTTTGCACACAAATTATAATTATAAGTTTGTTCTCTTACTAAAGTGTCTAGTCCTTTATTTGAAGAAGAATCAGACCAATCTACTTGCGGTGAACTTGTAGCAGTTAGCTTTTTAATTTCGATCCAATTTCTAGAAATAGAATCGTATTTATAAAAATTTATATTAGGTAAATCTTTGGCTAGAGGAAAATCAATAGTAATGTTTGAATCTTTTTTTAAATAAACTGGTTTGCCATTTTGAAATGCTAAAATTTTGTTCATTCCAGCCGAATTAAAATGTACATTTTCTCCATTTTCGTTATGATTCATAGAAATGTCACTCAACACAATATCAATTGGATCTCTGTATTCTATGTAACTAATATCCACTTTTCCAGTAATTGGATTGCCATTTTTATCTACAAATGCATTTTTAGGAATAGTGATTACAGAACCCGATTTGTATTTAATAACTTCTTCATTAGAAGTGTCAATTTTATAAAAATCTTCTTTAAGTTTATGGTTTCCAATGGTTTTTGGCAGAATATTTATTTTTGTAAAAACTAGTTTTACTCTTCTATTTTCGGCTTTACCATCTTCTGTATCATTTGTAGTTTTTGGTTCAAAAAATCCTTTACTAACAATTAGAAATTGCGATTTTAAAAAACCATTTTTTTCTAAATAATTTGCAACTTTATTAGATCTGTTTTGAGATAATTTTTTGTTATAATTACTACTTCCTTCATTATCTGTATGACCAGTAATTGCTATTTTATAACTAAATTTTTCATTTAAAAAAGTTG
>NZ_JAYUPK010000165.1:0-12142 GCF_043760115.1 Flavobacterium sp. | reverse complement strand
ACAAATACAAAATGCCAGCTTTAAAACTTGAAGACGAAGCAATTCCATATTTACTAAAATATCGTTGGAGCGGAAACATTCGTCAATTGAGAAATGCGGCCGAACAAATTTCAGTTTTAGAAACCAAACGTGAAATTAATTTGCAAACTTTGATGTCCTATCTGCCTCAAGATGGAAGCCATTTGCCCAGTGTAATTAAAGACAAGAAAAGCGAAAGCGATTTTTCTACAGAACGTGATATTTTATACAAAGTATTGTTCG
Organism: Flavobacterium sp.; assembly: GCF_043760115.1. Classification (GTDB taxonomy): domain Bacteria; phylum Bacteroidota; class Bacteroidia; order Flavobacteriales; family Flavobacteriaceae; genus Flavobacterium. The sequence continues at coordinate 11,881 of NZ_JAYUPK010000165.1, read as the reverse complement.
ATATGAAAAGTGACTTGAACGATTTAAAGAAATTGACATTAGAATTAATGAAAAATGGTTCTGCCAAAGTACAAGAAATCAATACTAATTTAATTCAGAAAATTTATGGTCAAAAAGAAGATACACCAACCGAATTTGAAGAAGAACCGCGAAATAATTCTATAAATAATCAATCGTCAGATGAGGAACAAGAAGAATTTGACGATGAAGATGATACTAATGATTACCTATTTGCAGAAACAGTTGAAGAAGAAGAAATGCTAAGTTTAGAAGCTAAAGAAATAGAATTAATTAAAAAATCGCTAGGCAAAAATAAAGGCAAACGAAAAGCTGCTGCTGATGAATTAGGAATTTCTGAACGTACATTATATAGAAAAATAAAACAATACGATTTGTAAATACTTACAAAATCATTAACAATTATTGAACTAAAAAAATATATCTTTGACTTCTTAATTGACTATTAAAATTGATAATAACCTAAATGAATAAATATATAAAATACATTTTATTACTTTCAACTATTTTAATTATAAATGGTTGCAGTGTAAAATATGGTTTTACTGGCGCAGGAAAAATTGATGCAAAAACGTTTCAAGTAAATTATTTTCAAAATAATGCCAACTTAATCGAACCTGGAATTGAGCGAACATTTACACTTGCATTACAAGATATTATTCAAAATCAAACCAACTTAAATTTAACAAATACCGAAGGCGAATTATTTTATGATGGTGAAATTGTAGATTATAATTTTTCGCCAATGAGTGCAACTGCCGATCAAAAAGCAGCGCAAACTCGGCTTACTGTTGGAGTAAATGTAAGATTTGTTAATAAAAATAAAGAAGTAGATAATTTTGAAAAACGTTTTTCATTTTATTATGATTACACAGGAACAGATCAATTGGTTGGTTCAAAATTGTCTGTTGCATTAGACGAAATTTTTACAAGAATTACACAAGATATTTTTAACGAATCATTGGCGAAATGGTAATGAGGTTGAAGATGGAAGATGGAAGATGGAAGTTGGAAGATGGAAGATGGAAGTTGGAAGTTGGAAGTTGGAAGTTGGAAGTTGGAAGATAGTAGACTATATATTAAAAATAAAAAAATTTCAAAAAATAACTCAAAAAAATAATTGTAATTCAAATTTTAATTTAACTTTGCATTTCAAAGTACTTTTAATTTAATAAATTTAAAATGAAAAACAATCTGGAATTATTTAAAAACTACATCCAAAAAACAAGTGTAAAAGTTAGTATTGGAGTTACCATTTTTAGTACATTAATGCTTATAATTTCTTTATTAGGAATTCAATTTAACAATGAATCTATGAGTTCGTTGTGTATGTTTAGCTTAATTATAGAGTTTATTTATGGAGTTGATATAACTTATAATTTATTAAAAAACAGAGAAAAATATTTACATTTAATTCCATTTTTATTTTTAAATTGGTTTATTGGATGCTTTTGCACCAATATTTTCATCAACATTTTCGAAAATTTACCACTTTGGGTTTATGGAATTACTTTTCTGTTTTGTTTCACTAATTTTTTTATTTACAGTAAGTATAAAAGTAATTTCATCACTCCTATTTCTTATTTAGTAAATGGATTTTCGTTTTTACTAATTCTTTACTATGCCATTTATTTAATACCATTTGCTCCAATATCTTTTATTGGAATAATTGCTTTAGGTATGGGATTTTATGGTTTGGCTCCAATGGTTGTGCTTATTGTTCATACAATTACATTATCAAATTTACTTTTTAAAGATAGAAAAAATTCAATTTATTTTTCAGTAGGAATTACAATTGTTTTACTAAGTTTATTTCTTTTTACATTAAAATTGAACATTGAAAGTGAAAATTTAAGTAAAAATGATGTTACTAAATCATTTGAAAAAAACAATGTCGATTTACCAACTTATATTACTGTTTCACAAAATTTAAAACCTTCATTTTTTAATGAAATTCTTCTAAAGAAAGATATTGTATACATCGCTACAGATGATTTTTTTAGATTTAGAGGATTTGAATCGTTTGGAAGCAAGCAATATAACGAAAGAAAAACGCACAATCCGTTTATAAATGTTGCTTATTTATTTACTAAGAATTTGAATTTAAGTGCAGATGATAGAATAAATATTTTAAAATCAAATTTTGATAAACGTTTAGAAACCGAAGAACAATTGTGGAGTGGTTCTGATTTATTTACTAAAAACATAAAAGAAGATGTGAAAATTTATGCAGATAATAGATTGGCATATACTGAAATTACAATGGATATTGCTTGCGAAAATGAATCTTGGGGACAAAAAGAAGCTATATATTCTTTTCAATTGCCAGAAGGTTCAGTTGCAACTTCGCTTTCGCTTTGGGTTGATGGAATAGAACGAAAAGGAGTTTTAACAACAAAAGAAAAAGCACAAGCAGCTTACAAACAAATAGTTGCTGTTGAAAGTAGAGATCCATCATTAATGCAATGGAAAGAAGGCAACAAAGTTGTAGTTAGAATTTTTCCGATAACTTATAAACTACCACGAACTTTTAAATGTGGTTTTACAACTCCGTTACAAGTTGATGGTAATGAAATGAAATACCAAAGTTTGAATATAAAAGGTCCAAATATTTCTAATGCAATAACTATTTCTAGAATTCAAATGGTTGGCGATTCTAAGTTTACAACTGATAAAGATTTTAATTTAAAAAATGGTTTTTATGTAAATGAATCAACAGGATTAGCCGATTGGAATGCAACTATTCCATTAAAAAAAGAATTTAATTTGAATTCTTTTGTATGGAAAGATAAAGTATATGAAGTAAAACCAATAGAAAAAAAAATTATTCCGTTTACACCAAATGAGATTGTTTTAGATTTAGATAGTAATTGGACATTAAACGAAGTGAAAACTATAATTACGTCTACATCAAAAAAGAGTTTCGCCTTTTTAAACAATGAAAAACTAGCAATAAATTTAAGCAATTACGAAACTATTTTAGATAGATTTGAAAGTTTACATTACTCATTATTGCCACTTTATAAACTAGAAGAAAACAGTTTAGTTGTTACAAAATGCGGCACATTTTCTGCTAATTTTGAAGAACTTGAAACCTCTAATTATTTAAAAAAGATTAAATTAAATGCTAAACAAAAGCAGATAAAAGTTATTAATATATCTGAAAATATAAATCCTTTTTGGCAAACAATTAAAGAACAGAAATATGCCGAATTTATTTCGACAAATTTAAAAGATTGCATAGATTTAATTTCTAAAAATAAATATATTTCCTTTAAAAAAGATGATAATTCAGTAAATATTGAGCCTGCAAATATTTGTATAAAAGAGAATTTAAAAACAGAAACTTCTAAAAATAATGGTACGAATCATATCTTTAGAATGTATGCTTTTGGAAAAGTATTAGAAGAACAAATAAAAATTCAAGAAGATAGTTTGGCAAATAATCCTTATGTTGATTTAGCAAAACAAGCCAATATTGTTACTCCTATTTCATCATTAATTGTTTTAGAAACCGATAAAGATTATGATGATAATGGAATAGAAAAAAATGTTGATACACTAGGAAATGCATCTATAAACAATGATGGTTCTGTTCCTGAACCTTATGAATGGATTTTAATAATTGTGGCTATGAGTTTGCTGTTGTTTTATTATAAAAACCATAAAAAGCAGGTTGCATAATGAAGAACTTTCTATCCCAAAACAGAATAATTATCATTTCAATAGCATTAATTTTACTTGTTGCTATGAACTATAATACAGTTGTTTTTGGTCTTGATAGTGACTTTTTTGGGATATTATTCTCTGTAATATTATTTATAATTGGTGGTAGAAAAACAAATTTTAAAATTAGTTATCTCTTAATTTTCTTATTAGTATTATTTGAATTTGTAAGTTACAGATTGCATACTAAATCACTACATTTTTTATCACTTGCACTTTTTGTATGTTTGATTTACTATAGTTTTACGAGAAAATTTTCGTTTATAGCATTTATTTGTATTCTAATGTTCTCTACTATTTTCAATAAATTTTTTGAGCATTTAACTACCGAAATTAAACAAACATTGTGCTATACTGTATTTTTATCCTTAAAGAATTTTATAACAATTGACAAAATTGAAGGTGTAAATTTTTATATTAAAGGAGCAAAAATAACAATAGACACAGCTTGCATGGGTTTGTCTATGTTTAAAACTGGATTGTTAACTGGTGCGTTATTATTGACTTTGGAAGAGAAAAAACAACAAAAATATTTTGGAATATTTCAAATACTATTGTTTTGCTTTTTTATTATTTTGTTGAATGTTATTTCTAATTATTTTAGAATTTTACTGTTGGTATTGATGCAATGTACTAAAGAAAATGTACTTCATCATACTATTGGAATTTTATGTTTTACAGTTTATCAAGTTATTCCGATGTTGGTTATAATTCGGTATTTTAAACCTAAGATTTTAGAAGTGCAAAATGCAAATAACAAAACAAATTTTTTACCAATTGTTATTAGTTTCTGTATTGTTTTTATAACTACAATAGAAATGAAAAACGAAATCAACTTTGATGTATTAGACAATCAAAGCTTGAAGTATACTATTAAAGACGGAAAATGGATAAACGATGAAGTATTTAAAATTGAAACTAAAAATAAATTAATTTACATTAAAACGCCATCACACAAACCATTGATTTGCTGGACTGGCGATGGTTATAAAATAATTGAATCTAAAGAAATTATGGTAAATAACGAAAAAGTTTGGTTTAATATTATGGAGAAAAACAATGCTAAATTTTATTCTTATTGGTGGTATGAATGTGGTAATAAAAAATACACTTCTTTTATTGAAGTAATGTTGATGAAACTGATTTATAACAAACCAATTAGATTGATTAATGAAATTGTTAAAGTTTAAAAAAGCCCAACAAATTAAAATTTTGTTGGGCTTTTTGAGATATAGTTTATGCTTATTTACATTAGTTTTTCAATAATCATTTCTTCTGTAATTCCTTCGGCATCGGCTTTGTAATTTTTAATAATTCTGTGACGCAGAATTCCTGTTGCTACTGCTTTTACATCTTCTATATCTGGAGAGAATTTTCCGTTAAAAGCTGCATTGGCTTTGGCTGCAAGAATTAAATTTTGTGATGCTCTTGGTCCTGCACCCCAATCTAAATAATTTTTTACATATTCGTTAGAAAGTGGATTGTTTGGTCGTGTTTTAGAAACCAATGTTACTGCATATTCTATTACGTTATCTGCAACTGGTACACGACGAATTAGGTCTTGAAAATCTATTATTTCTTGTGCTGTAAATAACGGATTTATTGTTTGTTTTATATTGGAAGTAGTTGTTTTTACTACTAAAACTTCTTCTTGAAATGAAGGATAATCTAGTTTGATGGCAAACATAAAACGGTCTAATTGTGCTTCTGGAAGTGGATATGTTCCTTCTTGCTCAATTGGGTTTTGGGTTGCTAGTACAAAGTAAGGTAAATCTAATTTATAGTTTTCACCTGCAATTGTTACTGATCGTTCTTGCATTGCTTCTAGTAAAGCTGCTTGGGTTTTTGGTGGCGTTCTATTAATCTCGTCGGCAAGAATTATATTTGAAAATATTGGTCCTTTTATAAATTTAAAGTGACGGTTTTCATCTAGAATTTCGCTTCCTAAAATGTCTGATGGCATTAAATCTGGTGTGAATTGAATTCGCTTAAAATTTAATCCTAACGCTTGCGATATTGTATTTACCATTAAGGTTTTAGCCAATCCTGGCACACCAACTAGTAGTGCGTGTCCGCCAGAAAATATGCTTAAAAGTATTTGATCTACTACATCGTCTTGACCAACGATTATTTTTGAGATTTCTTTTTTTAATTCTAATCTTTTTTGAACTAGATTTTTTATTGCTGTTACGTCTGACATTTTATATTAGATTTCAGATATTAGATATTTTGTTTTTAACGAATGTAGTGTTTTTATTCGAAACTAAAAATGCGATACACTTTGTCTTTTAGCCCTGATTGAAGTGAAAAGCTTGCGATTTTATCGCAACTTGAAACGGAAAGCAGGAAAATGGTTTGTAAATAAAAACTACTGATTCGCTTCTGATTACTTCAAAATTCGTAATGATTTTATTTTTTTAACCAATTATCACTATAATCGCAGTTTTTGTATTCTCCGTTTATCTTGATGTAGGTTTCTTTAATTTTTTCGTCGGTCCATTTTGTAATGGCCTTGATTTGCTTTTCTTTTAGTGCAATTTCTTTAATTTTGATAAAATCTTTGCTGTAATCAGCAACGTGCTCGTCGATGCGATTGGTTACAGTAATTATTTTGAATTTTTTACCTTCTTTTGGGTCATCGTTAAGAATTACAGATGATATTTCGCCATTTTTAAGGTTAGAAACTTGGCTATAAAACTCTGGATCCATCTTGGTTAACTCGAAATGTGTGTCTTGCGTTTTTGGATTTATAAGCGTTCCGCCATTGTTTCTAGTCTCTTTTTCGTCTGACATTGTTTTGGCTGCTTCTTCGAAAGTGATTTCTTTATCTTGAATTCTTTTTTTAATTAATTCAATTTTTTCTTTGGCATCTTTTAACGATTGTTCTGATACTTTTGGCATTAAAAGTATGTGACGCAATTCTAAATCTTGACCTAGAATTTTTTCGACTAATATAATATGATAGCCAAATTCGGTTTCAAATGGTTCTGAAATTTCGCCTTCTTGAAGAGAAAATGCAACGTCTTTAAACTCTTTTACAAAGCCAGTTCGTTTGTTTATTTTGTAAAAACCACCTGTAGATGCTGATCCTCTATCGTCGGTGTAAATTACAGCTCTGGTTTTAAAACTTGCACCATCAAGAACTTCTTGACGAATTTGTTTTAATTTATCTATAACTTTTTGCTTTTCTTCTGCTGAAATTTTGGGTGTTATTACAATTTGTGCCACTTCTAGTTCTGCTCCAAATGTTGGTCGTTCGTTTTCTGGTATTTTTTTAAAGAAATTTCTAGTTTCTTCTGGTGTTATTTGAATTTCGCCAACAATTTTTTGCTGCATATCATTGGCTAATTTTTGCATTTTTAGAATTTCAAACAACTCGGTTTTTAATTCGTCTTCGGTATTTTTCTTAAAGTATTGAACTACTTTTTTAATATCGCCAAGTTCTCCAATCATATAACTCAATTGTTGCTCCATTTTTTCTTTAACTTCTTCATCTTTAACGATTACCGAATCTTGAATGGCTTGGTGTGCAAACAATTTATCTTTTAAAAGTGTACTTACCATTTGACAACGCGTAATGTCTTTTACTGAATTTCCTTGACTTGTAATTTCTAAAAAAGCTTTGTCAATATCTGAATCTAGAACGCTATAATCGCCAACTGTGGCAATAATTCCGTCAATTTTTTGTCTTTTAAATGGTTTTACAGAATCTTTTTTTACTTCTTGCTCTTTTATAATTTCTTGCGAATTTGCAAAACTTACAAAAAGTAATACTAATGCTAAAATTGTATTTTTAATATTGAATTGAATATTCATTAGTGTAATTTATTTCTTAATTTGGTTTTTTACTCTTTCAAAAACATCTTGATTTACTTTTACAGTAAACTCTTTCTTTAATTCATTAACCCAGTTTTGCTCTAAATATTGCTGGTAATCGTTAATTATTTTTCCTTTACATTCATCAAAAGTTTTATTTGCAGCAGGAATAATTGTTTCAATTTTAGTTACAAAGTAATAGTCGCCTTTTTTAGTAATGTCTGATATTCCTACTTCCATTTTAGTATTTGCTGGTAAAGCATCTGCGCCTTCTTCATAAGTATTTTCAGATGTCATAACATTTACAACTTCTTTGGTATTAAGTTTGTCTTTAATTTCTTGCGATGTTGCATTTTTCTTTAACATATCTAACGCTGATTTAACAACATCCATTTTAGTGGAAGAAATTATAACTGCTTTTGCTCTAGTTTTCCAAACGTGTTTGCTTTTTTGAGTTTCATAAAATGATTTTAAACCCAAAGTATCTGTTTTAGAACGTTGCCAAATTTCTTTTTCCATTAAATCGAAAAGTAATAATCCGTCACGATATTCTTCCATAACTGATGCAAATTCTGGAAAATCGTTTTCTAAATTATCTGTATAATATTGATTTAATTGTTCGTCTACAAATTTTATATACAATTTATCTACCAATTTATCTACTGGTTTAGTTGCTTCGCCAGATTTTTGTTGCAATTTTATGTAGTTTAAAAAATCGGTTCCAGTAATGTCTTTTTTCTGGATAGAAAATAATTTAGAATTTGTATTTTTTAAATCGGTTGGCACTTCCCATTTACCCTCATAAAAATCATTTGTAACTGCTTTTACTGCATTACCATACACTTTATTGTCTCTTTTTATTGCATATTTTTTTCGCAATTTAGTAGTTAACGAATTGGTAATTAATCTTGAACGATCGTCTTTACTTACTTTGTTTTCAAGTTCTACCTTAGATTCTTCTAATGTTTTTATTGGAAATTTATCAATTAATTTTACTATATGCCAACCAAACTTTGATTGAAACGGACTAGAAACCGGATTTTCTTTAGTTAAAGCAAAAGCTCCATCTTCAAATTCGTTAGAACTTAATTGTCCAGATCCAAATCTATTTAAAACTCCACCTTTAGATGCAGATGATTTATCATCAGAAAATTGCTTGGCTAATTCTTCAAAGTTTTCGCCTTGCTGCAATTTTTTATAAATGTCTTCAATTTTAGTTTTTGCAACTTCTTTATCTTCGCCATCTTTTGGGTTTACTACCATTATATGAGCAACAGCAATTTCGCCTCTATTGTTTCTAATATCGTTAACTTTTATTAAATGATATCCAAATTTTGTTCTTATTGGGTTAGAAATTTTGCCTACTTGAGTTTTATACGCAGCAGATTCAAAAGCATAAACCATTCTAAAACTACTAAAATATCCAAGATTTCCTTTGTTTTCTTTGGCAGATGGATCTTCTGAAAGTTCTTGAGCAAGTTTGTCAAAATCTTCACCATTTAAAAGTCTTTTTCTAATGGCTTCTACTTTGTTATAAGCAGTTAAAGTATCTTGAGGTGATGCATTTTCATCGGCTAAAATTAAAATATGCGACGCATTAATTTCTTTTTTAGATCTTTCATAACCTTCATTTACAAGTTCTTTTGTAACTTTAGAATCTGTTGTATAATTTTTAGAAAGTTGCGTACGATAACTTTTTAACTCTGTTTGGTATTGTGGATTGTCTTGTAAATTTAATTTATTGGCTTTAGTAACTTTTAACTTGTAACCAACAAATAACTCAAGATATTGATTCAAATCTTTTTGAGATTCGTCTTTAACTAAATCTAGATTTTTATTGTAAACTCTAGTAAATTCATCTGTATAATAGGGTTTGCTATCTACAGTAAATAAAATTTCTTTAGCGTTTTTTTGAGCACTTGCAAAAAAACTAAAGGTTAACAAAAATCCTAAAAATACTTGCTTCATATAGTATAAAAATTATTTTTAATAGTTAAAATAAAATTAATTGGTTGTAAGATTGATAATTATGGCTATCTGTTTTTTACAATCAACAAAAGTAACAATTCAATAGTATTATACAAGTATAAGGTTTACTATTAACAAAAATTTATTAACACAAATAGTGAATATATGCCGTTGAAAAATTGGTATGAATTAGTTATTTGGTTAATAAATAGTATTTTTGCAATCCATTATAGAAATTATGAGTTTTTTAAAAGAAATACAACGTAGAAGAACATTCGGAATTATATCACATCCAGATGCTGGAAAAACCACTTTGACTGAAAAGTTATTACTTTTTGGTGGTGCAATTCAAGAAGCTGGAGCTGTTAAAAACAACAAAATTAAGAAAGGTGCTACGAGTGACTTTATGGAAATTGAACGCCAAAGAGGAATTTCTGTATCAACTTCGGTTTTAGCATTTATATATAAGGACAAGAAAATTAATATTCTTGATACACCAGGACACAAAGATTTTGCAGAAGATACTTTTAGAACCTTAACTGCTGTTGATAGTGTTATTGTTGTAATTGATGTTGCCAAAGGTGTAGAGGAACAAACAGAAAAATTAGTTTCGGTATGTAGAATGCGAAAAATTCCGATTATCGTTTTTATCAATAAGTTAGATAGAGAAGGAAAAGATGCTTTTGACTTGATGGATGAAGTAGAGAAAAAACTTGGTTTACATGTTACACCATTGAGTTTTCCTATTGGAATGGGATATGATTTTCAAGGAATTTATAATATTTGGGAGAAAAATATTAATTTATTTAGTGGTGATAGTAGAAAGAATATTGAAGATACTATTGCAATATCAGATATTGAAAGTCCTGAATTAGAAAAATTAATTGGAGACAAACCTGCTGAAAAACTTCGTGAAGAATTAGAATTAATTGATGAAGTATATCCAAAATTTGATAGACAAGAATATCTTGATGGAAATTTACAACCAGTGTTTTTTGGATCTGCATTAAATAATTTTGGAGTTAGAGAATTACTTGATTGTTTTATAGAAATCGCTCCTTCGCCAAAAGCTAAAGAATCTGACACAAGATTAATTAATCCTGAAGAAGAAAAATTATCTGGATTTGTTTTTAAAATTCACGCCAATATGGATCCTAAACATAGAGATAGATTGGCATTTATTAAAATTGTATCAGGAACATTTGAAAGAAATAAACCTTATTTACATGTTAGATTAAATAAAAGTTTAAAATTTTCTAGTCCAAATGCTTTCTTTGCTGAGAAGAAAGAGATTGTAGATATTTCTTATCCTGGAGATATTGTTGGACTTCACGACACAGGAAATTTTAAAATTGGAGATACTTTAACGGAAGGAGAAATTATGAGTTTTAAAGGAATTCCAAGTTTTTCTCCAGAACATTTTAGATACATCAATAATGCTGATCCAATGAAAGCTAAACAATTGGACAAAGGTGTAGATCAATTAATGGATGAAGGTGTAGCGCAATTATTTACACTTGAAATGAATAATAGAAAAATTATTGGAACTGTTGGAGCACTTCAATATGAAGTTATTCAATACAGACTTGAACATGAATATGGTGCAAAATGTACTTATGAAAATTTTCCTGTTCACAAAGCTTGTTGGGTTAAACCAGACGATGCAAAAAGTGAAGAGTTTAGAGAATTTAAAAGAGTTAAGCAAAAGTTTTTAGCTCACGATAAATACAAACAATTAGTATTTTTAGCCGATTCAGATTTTACAATTCAAATGACACAAAGTAAATATCCAAGTGTTAAATTATTTTTTACGTCAGAATTTGATTAACATTTTTAAATCATTGTAAAATTAAATCTACAACAACTTAATTTATACCCAATTATATAAATTATTTAAAAAATGAAACTATATTTACAAACTGAAATTAATTGCATTATGAAGAATATCGTTAAAATTGGAATTTTTACATTTATTTTGTTATCTAACTTTATTGTTTTTGCACAAGGTGACGATGATGAAGGTGGTGGTTTAGAAGGAAATGATCCTGCTCCAACACCTATAAATGGAAAACTTTTATATTTAGGAATTGTAGGAATTATTTTTGCTGTCTATAGTTTTAAAAAGTATAAAATATTTTTAAAAAATTAATTTATTTAATTTTTAATTTGTTATAACAATTGTATTAAATATACAATTGTTTTTTTTTGCTTAATAATTAAAATGGTAATGTGGTCAAAAATAGTTTTTGGTTTATAAAAAAACCTCCTCAATTACTTGAGGAGGTTTTATCATTATTAAAGTTGTTACAACTATCTTTTTATCACTCGTAGTGTTTGTGTATCGCTTGCTTGG
>NZ_JAYUPK010000164.1:0-4744 GCF_043760115.1 Flavobacterium sp. | reverse complement strand
CTTCATTTCCATTAGTCAAACGTACACGCGCAACTTTACGCATTGCAGAGTTTGGTTTTTTTGGAGTAGTAGTGTAAACACGCGTACAAACACCTCTTCTTTGAGGACAAGAATCTAAAGCAACCGATTTACTCTTCTTAGTGATCTGAGTTCTTCCTGTTCTTACTAATTGTTGAATTGTTGGCATAATTAAATACTAATTTTTTCTTTATTTTATTAAATCCCCACTTTTTAGGGGTTGCAAATGTAGTAATTTTTTTTACTAAAACAAATCATAATTCATTAATTTTTAAATCTAGTAATTATTTGTGTTTTAATGGAATATAGAAGTTGTATGTTGTGAAATATATTCTGTAAAATATTGGTTATTTTAAAAGTGATTGGTGCACAAAATTATGTTACATTGTTTTATATTAAATTTTACTTTTTTACGTTATTTTTACTGCTGTTATAAAAATTGAAATGATTTGTCTATTAGCCCAGATTACTTCACTAAAACTTTTATTTTAATAGGAGTTCAGTGAACTACGTTTGAAAAGGAAATCCTCGTAGCGATAGCGAAGAGATTGGAATGTAAAGCTGGAATTGCCATTGTAGATAAAGCCCGAACCATTTGCTTTAAATGAAAAAAAAAATATTGATTTTAATTTATTTGTTTTACCTGAATAGTTTTGGGCAAAATTTGTATTTGAAAATAAGTAGCGAAAATAGTACTTGTGATAAAATTGTGGATTCTATTGGTTATGCTAAAATTCATATAAATGCAAAAATAATGGTTGATGAAACTAATTTATTTAGAGATAAGTTACTGAAAATTGGCTATTTAGAAACTGAAATTTTAAATAATGTGAAACTTAACGATAGTACTTTTGTTTATGATTTTAAGATTGGAAAACAATACAAAATTATACATATATATATAGGTAGAAATTTTGCCGATTTTTTAGGTTTAAAATTAGATACTTTAGTGATGCCATTTACTGAAATTGAAGGGTTTTTGAATATGACTTTAAAAAAACTGGAAGTGAAAGGTTTTTCGTTGGCTAAAGTGAAACTTGAGAATATTAAAACTGTTAATGGAATTGTAAATGCCAATTTAAACATACAATTTGGTGAAAAACGAAATGTGAATGATATTGTGATTAATGGTTATGATAAATTTCCTGATGGTCATAAAAATAATACTAAACGATTGTACAAAAACAAGGTTTTTAATCAACAGAATTTGGATAAATTGTTTAAAGATTTTGAGCAGTTTAGATTTGTGAAGCAAACAAAATATCCAGAAATTTTATTTACTAAAGATTCTACTAAGATTTATGTTTATCTAGAAAAAACAAAATCGAACACCTTTGACGGATTTATTGGTTTTAATAATGACGAAACAAATAAGGTCGTTTTTACTGGATATTTAGATTTGAGTTTACAGAATGTTTTAAACTCTGGCGAAAAAATTGCGTTGTATTGGAAAAGCGATGGTCAAGATCAAAAGACTTTTAATCTTGGGGTTGAATTGCCTTATATTTTTAAAAGCCCAATTGGTTTGAAAGCGCAACTGAATATTTTTAAACAAGACAGTACTTTTCAAACTACTAGAACCAACTTTGATTTAGGTTATTTTTTTAATTATAATTCTAGGTTGTATATTGGTTACCAATCGGCTGAATCTAGCGATATTAAAAATTTGAATCTACCAACTTTAAATGATTACACTAATAGTTTTATAACGGCAAATTATGAATTTTTGCAATTTAAAAACGATGATTTTTTATTTCCAGAAAAAACAAATTTCAATGTAAAATTTGGAACAGGAAAACGAGATGCAAAATTGGGAAGTGATTCTCAGTTTTTTGGAAGTTTAAATTTGAAATATAATTTTTACTTGAATCCTAAGAACATTATTAACATAAAAAGCCAGAATTTTTATTTACAAAGTGATTCTTATATTATTAATGAATTGTATCGATTTGGCGGAATAAATTCGGTTAGAGGTTTTAACGAGAACAGCTTACAGGCGAATACTTTTTCTAGTATTTTAACAGAATATCGGTATGTTTTATCGCCATCAATTTATGTACATTCTATTATAGATTACGCTTATTTTCAAGATAAAACTAATGAATTACAAGAGAATCTTTTAGGACTTGGATTTGGATTTGGATTGCTTACAAAAAACGGACTTTTTAATATAGTTTATGCCAACGGAAGCACTAAAAATCAAGCTATAAAATTGTCTAATTCTATAGTTCATATTAGTTTGAAAGCTACTTTTTAAAGTTTACAAAATTTCATAAAATTTCAAATTAAACTTTTAAACTTTTAAACATTTAAACCTTCTTAAAAAGTTTACCTTTGCAAAATGGAAAAAGAAAACCAAATTTTTGGAATTAGAGCAATTATTGAAGCAATAAACGCAGGAAAAGAAATTGATAAAGTTTTTGTACAAAGCGACACACAAGGCGATTTGATGCAAGAATTAATGAAAGCTATGAAAAAAAATAGCGTTAATTTCTCTTATGTTCCTGTAGAAAAACTAAACCGATTAACCCCAAGTAATCATCAAGGTGCGGTGGCAACCATTGCTCCTATTACGTTTGTAAAACTAGAAACTTTGGTTGATAGCGTTGTAGAAAGCGGTAAAGTTCCATTGTTTTTAATTCTAGATCAACTTAGCGATGCTAGAAATTTTGGTGCCATAATAAGAACTGCCGAATGTACTGGCGTTGACGGAATTATAGTTCAAAAAACAGGATCGGCACCAGTAAATGGCGATACTGTAAAAACTTCTGCTGGCGCGGTTTTTAATGTGCCAATTTGTAAAGTAGATCACATAAAAGATGCTATTTTTTATCTTCAAGGAAGCGGAATTAAAACTGTTGCAGCAACCGAAAAAACAGATCAAAATATTTACGATATTGAATTAAATCAGCCAATAGCATTAATTATGGGAAGCGAAGATAGAGGAATTAATCCTTCTGTTTTAAAAATTGTCGATGAAAAAGCCAAGCTTCCAATGTTTGGAACAATCGGTTCGCTTAATGTTTCTGTGGCTTGTGGTGCTTTTCTTTATGAAGCCGTTCGTCAGAGAAGTTAAATCATAAAAACACATGAAAAAAATTATTTTAACATTAGTTTTTTGTAATCTGTTCACTTCATGTTTTATATTACCTCTTGCACCACATTCTCATTCAACTAAATGTCTTGATGAATCAAACAGCAAAATAAAAATATCTATTGCTTGCTTTCCAAAATACAAATATTATAATATTTCTGGAACAGAAAAAACGATTCTGTTTACATTAGTTCTTTGAAAAAAATAAAAAATAATAATTTTAGTGAGACAAAATATTTATTTAAAGACACCGTAAAATCTTATATTTTGAAAATTGGTGACTTTAACTTTCACAATAATCTTTTGAATGACACTATCAAAGTAACAATTAAAAAGAACAATTCTATAACTGAGAATTTTTATTTTTTAATTGAAAAAGACAGTAAAATTAGAAATTAAAAAACTGTTTATTTCTATTTATTTTCTCTTGGCAACTCTTTATAATCATAAAATACATTAATTTGATTTTGTAAATTATCATCTTCTTCCTCTGGTTTTGGTGAGTTTACAAAATTTCCGTTTTCGTCAAAGTGTTTCATAAAATTATCTTCTTCTGGATTAAAACTTGGTTTTTCCCAATCGTAAACCAATTGCTTTTTGTAATTGGGTGTTTTAAAATATTTGGCAAAAGCTAATCCAACTAATAAACCAGATAAATGTCCTTCCCAAGAAATGGTGTTGTCTATTCCTGGAAAAACATACCAAATCATTCCGCCATAAAACAAAACTACGGCAAACGAAAGCGCCATTAACCTAAAATATCTTGTAATTAATCCTTTAAAAAAAATGAAGGAAACTAGCACATATATTAAACTACTTGCGCCAATGTGATAGGAATTACGAGCAATTATCCAAGTTAGTAATCCTGAGAAAATAATTCCGAAGAAAAGTATTTTTAAAGAAATGTCTCTATAAAAATAAATTAGTGCCGATGTCAAAATAAACAATGGTAACGAATTATTGGCAATATGATTTAAATCGCCATGAAGAAACGGACTAAAAAGTATTCCTTTTAAACCGATTACTGTTCTTGGCAGGATTCCGTACAGGTTTAAATCTAAATTAAAAATAGCGTCTATAATAAAAACTGCCCAAATTGTAAAAAGTAATAAAAAAGGAATTAACCATACTGATGGTGAATATTTAAATGTTGAATAATCTTGCATAGAAATTGGTTTATTTTTTTTTATTTCATCAAAAATACAACCAATTTATTTTGTCTGCTATTTTGACAGATTTTATAATTTTATCCTAACAGGTTTTTTTTAACCTGTTAGGTATTTAAGTTAGAAAAGTGAATTGAAAAAGATACCTAACAGGTTAAAAAAAACCTGTTAGGATATTAAAATTTGATTGGAAATGAAAAATGTTAGTATGTAGAAAATAAATATTCAATACAAAAGTTTTTAGCCCTGATGGAAGTGGATACCGATTTTTCATCGGTAGAAACGTACAGCAGGAATTACCAAACTAAATAAAGCCCAAGCCATTCGCTTCAAATAAATTTTAATTATGAGAATGGGAAACAAGTTCAGATTGAAATATGTAATTTTGTAACATGGAAGCACCACTTGCCGAGAGAATTCGTCCGCAGAAATTAGAAGATTACATAAGTCAATTGCATTTGGTTGG
>NZ_JAYUPK010000163.1:0-12228 GCF_043760115.1 Flavobacterium sp. | reverse complement strand
GTTGAATGTAAATAACATTTTTCTCATCAGAAACTGAAACTGGATTTTTATTACAATAACTATCAAAACTTTGTCCGTTTTCTTTATGTTCATTAAGCCATTCGCCAGGTTTTGGAATACCTAATTTTACATCTAAATAAGCTACTTTATCTAATGGACTTTTACTCTCGTTACATGAAATTAGAAATAGAATTGCAATAATAAATTTTAATTTTTTCAAGATATAGTTTATTGTATTAACTATTTCTTTTTTAATTTATTGTGAAACAAATTAAGAATTTGGCATTCAATCCGACTTTTTGTCGTAAATTTAATAACAAATTCAACTTCTTTTCGGTCATTTTGTCTTCTATTTACTATTGGACTATAAATTGACGAATTATAATCAACAACATTATTACAAATTAAAAAAATATATGAACTTTAACAACTTAACAATTAAGTCGCAAGAAGCATTGCAAAATGCACAGCAAATTGTGCAAAGTTATGGTCAGCAACAACTAGAAAACGAACATATTTTTAAAGGAATTCTAGATGTTGATGAAAACGTAACACCTTTTATTTTAAACAAACTCAACGTAAATATTGATTTGTTTAAAAAGATTTTAGACAGCACAATTCAAAGTTTTCCAAAAGTTTCTGGTGGCGAAATTATGCTTTCTAGAGATGCAAATACCACTTTAACAGAAGCCAACATCATCGCCAAGAAAATGAATGATGAGTATGTTTCTATTGAGCATTTGCTATTAGCGATTTTTAAATCTAAGAGTAAAGTAGCTCAAATTTTAAAAGATCAAGGCGTAACCGAAAAAGATTTACAAGCAGCAATTCAAGAAATTAGAAAAGGAGAAAGAGTAACTTCTGCATCAGCCGAAGAAACTTATAATGCATTGAATAAATATGCCAAAAATTTAAACGAATTAGCACGAACAGGAAAACTTGATCCAGTTATTGGTAGAGATGAAGAAATTCGTAGAGTATTGCAAATATTAACTAGAAGAACTAAAAATAATCCTTTACTTGTTGGTGAACCTGGAGTAGGAAAAACAGCCATTGCCGAAGGTTTAGCGCACAGAATTGTAGATGGCGATGTTCCAGAAAATCTAAAAGATAAAATTATTTTTTCGTTAGATATGGGTTCGTTAATTGCTGGTGCAAAATACAAAGGCGAATTTGAAGAACGACTAAAAGCAGTTGTAAAAGAAGTTACATCGTCCGATGGAGATATTGTACTTTTTATTGATGAAATTCACACATTAGTTGGTGCTGGTGGCGGTGAAGGTGCAATGGATGCAGCCAATATTTTAAAACCTGCTTTGGCTCGTGGCGAACTTCGTGCTATTGGCGCAACAACATTAGACGAATATCAAAAATATTTTGAAAAAGACAAAGCACTGGAAAGACGTTTTCAAAAAATTATAGTTGACGAACCAGATACAGAAAGTGCCATTTCTATTCTGCGTGGTATTAAAGAAAAATATGAAACGCATCATAAAGTTAGAATTAAAGATGATGCGATTATCGCTGCTGTCGAATTATCGCAACGTTACATTACCAATCGTTTTTTGCCAGATAAAGCTATTGATTTAATTGATGAAGCTGCGTCAAAATTGCGAATGGAAATTAATTCTAAACCAGAAGAATTAGATGTTCTAGACAGAAAAATTATGCAATTGGAAATTGAAATTGAAGCTATAAAAAGAGAAGATGACAAAAATAAACTGAAAATTCTAAGTTTAGATTTAGCCAATTTAAAAGAAGATAGAAACGAAATTTTTACCAAATGGAAATCTGAAAAAGATGTTGTAGATAACATTCAAAACATAAAACAAGAAATTGAAGATTTTAAAGCCGAAGCAGAACGTGCAGAACGCGATGGCGATTATGGAAAAGTAGCCGAATTACGTTACGGAAAAATAAAAGACGCACAAGAAAATTTAAACATTTTACAAAAACAATTGCAAGAAAATCAAGATGGAACTTCGCTTATAAAAGAAGAAGTTACACGTGATGACATTGCAGAAGTTGTAGCAAAATGGACCGGAATTCCGATAACAAAAATGCTACAAAGTGAACGAGAAAAATTATTAAAATTAGAAGACGAATTGCATCAACGAGTTGTAGGTCAAGAAGAAGCAATTGAAGCAGTAAGCGATGCTGTTAGAAGAAGTCGTGCAGGATTACAAGACATGAAAAAACCTATTGGTACGTTTTTATTTCTAGGAACAACTGGAGTTGGAAAAACAGAATTGGCGAAAGCACTTGCCGAATATTTATTTGATGATGAAAATTCACTAACAAGAATTGATATGAGCGAATATCAAGAACGTCACAGTGTAAGCCGTTTGGTTGGTGCGCCACCAGGATATATTGGTTATGATGAAGGCGGACAATTAACCGAAGCAGTTCGTAGAAAACCTTATTCTGTAATATTATTAGACGAAATTGAAAAAGCACATCCAGATACTTTTAATATTCTGTTACAAGTGCTAGACGAAGGAAGATTGACCGACAATAAAGGACGCTTGGCCGATTTTAAAAACACTATAATTATTATGACTTCTAATATGGGAAGTGGAATTATTCAAGAAAAGTTTGAAAACCTAAAAGGCAGTGTAGAAGCCGCAACCGAAGCTGCCAAAATTGAAGTTCTTAGATTATTAAAACAAACTGTTCGACCAGAATTTATAAACAGAATAGACGAGATTGTTATGTTTACGCCACTTACGGCAGCCAATATTAATAAAATTGTAAGCATTCAATTGAAAAATGTTATTAAAATGTTGGCTGAGCAAAACATTACAATGGATGCAACGCCAGAAGCAATTGAGTATCTTGCTGAGAAAGGTTTTGATCCTCAATTTGGTGCGCGACCAGTAAAACGTGTTATTCAGCGTGAAGTTTTAAACCAACTTTCTAAAGAAATTTTGGCCGGAAAAGTAGGAACAGACAGTATTATTTTACTAGATAGTTTCAATGGCGAATTGGTTTTTAGAAACCAAACTGAGGTTGAAATTCTTAATTAAAAAAAGTAAAAATTTAATTCTAAAACATCAATTCTTAAATGAGTTGGTGTTTTTTTTGAAGCAAATGGCTTGGGATTTTCAACAATGGCAATTCCAGCTTTCCGTTACAATTTTTCTTTAAACAAAAAAGTTTAAAGAAAAGATTTTCTCTTCAATCTGGGCTAGAAAATTAATGTAAAGCTTATTTATTTAGAAAGTTAAACTAAATTACAATAAAAATGGTGCGAAATAAATTCTTCTAAAGCTACTGCTTGAATCCAATCGCGTGGTTCTAAATAGTTAAAAACTACAACATCAACTAACTATAATTTTCTCCAACACAATATTATTTATTAATCTATTTATAATCTTCTGGTTTAAACACAATTCTTTCTTATATTTAATTATGAAACTTATTATTTCTGCTTTACTCTTAAAGTTATAATTATTTATTTATCAAAAAAACACGCGAAAAGATTCGCGCGGTAACTGGGTAACATTGTGTTTGGTTTTTGATAATAGGAATTTAATAATCGGTTTAAATTGTCGTACTTGTAACCGTAAGTGCGTATCATGTTATCGCTTGAGGTGCGCCAAAAGGTTTCTGATATGTTGCTGTTATAAAGTGGTTTTAGTAATTATTTTGAATTATTATTGTTGCTGCGAGGTAAGAAACCATCGCAGCGCTTCTTAGAGATTTTCATACTTCGTAGAGCTGGGTTTTTAAAAGTAAAAAAGACAAACTCATACAGCTTGTCTTTTTTATAAATTTAAATTTTCAATTGATTAACAATACGTTAACTTTAATAATTCTTTTATCATTAACTTTGAAACATCACCATATTATTTTTGATTAGTATCTTTAAGATATCTTACTATTTTTCTTGCTTTAATTTTAATTTCATCATTTATAAGATCAGTATAATTATCACTTTCCAATGCTTCTGTGATTGTCATTTTCACTTCTGTTTTTGGATCAATATCCCCATATATTATTGCAACTTTTGGTGCTTTTATTTTCTTTTCTTTCAACATATATTCTAAAAAATCAAGATTTTTTAATGTTAAACAATGCTCTATTAAACCAATTTTGTTATCTCCTATTGCGTCAGTTTCTTCTTCGTTCAAGCTAGCACCATACTTTAATAATAATTTTGAAATTTCAATGCATCTCTCGCCTTTTGAATTTGTTTCAGATATTGATTCAAACAATGGTGAAAACACAACCTCCTGACCTTTAGTAGTTACATATTCTAATGGTGTTGCTCTTGCGCCTCTCTTGAGTAATTCTTTGATATAAAAATCATTACAATCTTGATAGATATTAGAATAATCTATTGCTAAATACAAAGCATTAAACTGATTTACAATACCAAAACGCTGGTTTACATCTGCTCCGTTTTCAAGTAAAGCAATAAAGGCATTTTTTTTGTTATTTGCAATGGATAATGCTAGTAAACTCATTTTGTATTGCGGGTCTGAAATATCCATTGGGACATTTTTTTCGCTTATACTACTTTTAATTAATTCAGCATTATCATCTCTAATAGCATAAGCTAAATCTTTAGCAACAGTAGTTTCAAAATTAGAATATCTAAACTCTTTTAATATACCATTTTGCCCATTACATCCATAGAGTGTAATTAATAAAATGCTGATAATTATTTTTTTCATAAATTAATTAATTTTAAATCGTTAAAAATAACGCGGACTTTCACTTACTTCGATATAGCCATCATCTTCATTACCAGTTCTTTGATTACTTCGATAATCGTCTTCTTGTTCGCCGAGAATATTGTACATTCCGCCACCATCCATTTCTTCAATCATGGTATCTATTGAATGACCTGAATAAGTATAACCACCATAACTAATAAGAGCCGGCAGATTTAATAAGAACACTTTGCGGAGTTGGTTAAAGTTTAATTAATTCAATTATTACTTTAAAAATACAAATTATTGCAATCGTTAATAAAATACCAATTCTTTTCAAACTATTTACTTTAGTATATCCATTTCGTTCACTATATTTATTTTTTTTCTCATTGATATAACTGTAATAAATTAAAATAACACATACAATAAAACAAATTACAAATGGAATTATTTCTTGAAAATTTTTCATTTTTATTAATTTTTATGTAATTCTGACATTTTGTCCATCCACCAGTCAGATCCTGCAGCTCCAAGTTCAATTGCTAAATTATCAAATCCTTTAACAATTTCATCTGTTCCATTTCCGAAATACTCATCATAATAACCTGGTATTAATTCAGAACCAATATTCATAATATGGTTTCCCCAATCCATACCGTCATGTCCATCGAATGCATCTTCTGTAAATTCTATTGCAATACCACCCCATGATAATCCTCCACCTACAGCCATCAACAAAGTACCAACTGGTGCGCCTACTACAGTTAAGGAGAGACCAACGCCAACTAAAGAAATAAATGTACCTATTTCCTGAAAATTGCTTGCAACTTCTTCCAATGCTTTTTCATTATTAATTCTATCATCTTTGTTATAACCATCATTGTCATTATCAAAGTCTTCTTGTTCACTATATCTTCCATTATCATAACCGTTGCTTTCATCGGCTCTAGAAAAATCATCTAAACCTCCAATAAATACATTTTCTAGTAATCCACCCATTGGAGCAGCATCTTGATAATGTTCACGGTCAGTCATAACCCCACCAAAACCTGGAGCATGATTTTCTGAATCATAATTTTGTCTTTCATCACCACTTAAATCATTTTCTGGTTCAAGTCCTTCAAGTTCTCGTGAATGTATTACTTGATTACCAGCAAAAGCATATGGTGTCCATTTACTATATTTCTCTGATAGTGGGTCGACACTCATAAACCTGCCCAGTGAAGGATCATAATTTCTCCATTTAAAACTATCCCAATTCAATCCTAGCTCTTCTTGGCGTTCTTGTCCTTGATACTTATAATTATTACCATTTCTAAAATAAGGCGGTGCTGGTTTTAATTTTAATTGTTCTAAAACTATTTCAAAAATTTGTTTGCCACTGTTGTAACCACTGTGTTTTAATCCAAATGGGTAATAATGGTTTTCTTCTACTATGGTTAGTAAATTATTTACTGGGTTTATGGCGTAACTTAATCTTATGTTGCCCAAATGGTCGGTGTAATTGTAAACGTAACTGTATTTTCCTTTGTCTGCAATTACTGGGTCAAGTACAAAGTTTACATAACCTTCTGTCGTTGGAAAGTATTGTAAAATGTTGTCTTTATACTGAAAACCGTTTAGGTAATCGGTTACTGTGGTTGTGTTATTTTGGGTTTCGTTTACCACTTTTTTTACTTTTCTACCTGTTGCATCGTAAAGATAGGTAATTGTGCCTAAGCCTCCAAAATTTATTTGTGTTGGTAGATTTAAATGGTTGTAAAATATTTCTGAAATATGTTTATTTTCATCATAAATCATATTTCCATTATCGTCGTAAACGTAATCTGTTGTTGGGTCGTCGTTTCCTGTGGTTACGTCGTCTTTAAAACCGTTTGGGTTGTTGGTTGCATCGAAAACTGTTGTTAGTTTGTTGCTTTGGTCTTCATAAGTGTAGGTTAGATTGTCTATATTTATGTTTACATCTTGCGAGGTTTCAAAACTTCCATTACGATATAAAGTCATAATATTACCATTTTTGTCATAAGTTAAGTATTCATCATAACTACTGGTTACTCCATAGTTCGGCTTTAAGAAATAGGCATTTAACAATCGGTTTAAATTGTCGTACTTGTAACCGTAAGTGCGTATCATATTGTCGCTTGAGGTGCGCCAAAAGGTTTCTGATATGTTGCCGTTGTAGAGTGGTTTTACTTCATCACCAGAAGTGTATTGTACCTCATCATAATTTATTTTAAAAGCGAATAAATCTGTTGGTGCGCTTGGTTGAGCTAGACTTAACATATCATTTATTCCTGTTAACCAACCTCTAATGTTGTAAGTATAATCTACCTTTTGAATGCCAGTAAATGTGGTAATGTCTGTTCCGCCAACTCGTTTGGTTACTAGTTTGCCTAATTCGTCATATTCGTTGTGCGAAAGTAATTCCCATATTCCATCGTTTACTTTATGAAAATGGTTTACTAGTTGTCCGTTGTTGGCATATTCAAACCTTTCTGTAACATGTATTGGCATTCCGTTAGTTGCTCTTTTATGAAGTGTTAGGGTTTCTAATACTTGACCTTGAAAGTTTAATCTAGATTGTGTTTGGGTAAAACCACCTAAATAATTGGCTGTGTAAGTGTGAATTGGTCTAAATTTTTTATCATAATATACTGTTGTGGTTTCGCCATACTGAATTTCTATTTCAATTAAAACATTTACATAACTTCCTGTTGCAAGACCTTTAGTATATGTAGTTATTGGTGCTGTAAAAACACTACTTGGTGCTGTTTGTGCATTTGGAAAAACATAATCGTCGTAATAATTTTGGGTTAAAAGCACAAATAAACCATGAGTAATTGTTGGAAATGCGGAATTTGTATAAATAGTATTTACACTTTGAGTGTTAGTAGTTTTAGTTTCATTTAAAATTGTAGCATTATTAGCATTTGTTTGCATGTCAATTCTAGAGCTACCATTTTCTAAATATGCTGTGTAAATTACTCTGCTAAAAGCGTCATATTTAGTTATCAACCAACCAGTATTAAAACCTGCTGGACCACTTGGTGGAATACTTGGACCAGTTGCAATTACTCTATCTAGTTTATCATAAACAATAAACTCCCATTGTTTTCCTGGTAGTTTTTTTTCTACTAGACGGTTTCTTGCATCATACCTGTATTGGTAACATAAATTGTTTAAAGCTTGGTCATTTACATTAGTAATATCAACTTTGGGTGGAAATACATAAGTTAAATTTCCGTATTTGTCATATAAATAATAAGTTTCGTGTGCCTCGTCACTATTAAATGTTCGTTTTAAAATAACTTTTCCTTCTTTGTCTTTAAACTCTTGGGTTGTATTGTTGCCATTATGCCCTTGTATCCAGTTTTCGTCTTTGGTTATGGTTTTATATAATTGATTTTTTTCATAAAAACCATCATCTGAAAAAGTTGTTGTATACAATTGGCTGGTATTGTCCCAATCTGCTGATACCTTAAAACGTTTTACTTCGATGGAATCGTTGGTTTGATAATTAAATTTTACAGTATGATCGTTGTTGTCTGTTTCACTACCAATCCAAGATATTCCTGGCGCAGCTTGTTTTAAAACTCTATTTAGTGGTGATGCTTCTAGAAACTTTTTACTAAAAGGATTTTGGTTTAGATATTCTGGATAACCAAGAATATCGTGTAAAGCATTTGGTTCATATTCTAGACCATCAGTTTGTGTGGTGTAAGGCAGATATTCTTTTACTTGTCTGCCATAAACATCATATTCTATTGGTGTTACAATGTTTTTACCAAGTGATGATTGTTTGCTGGCAACAGTTTGTATTGGTCTTCCTAAACCGTCAAAGTAGGTAACTACTTGCGTTGCTTGCTCAATTGTTGGATTGGCGATAGTTGTATTAGTTTCAACTTTATAAGTAGTAACTTTGGTAAAATTTTCTGTAGTTGTTTGTCCCAAAACTAGTAGTGGAATAAAAACTAAAAGGTATAGTATTTTTTTCATTAGTTTTGGATTAGTGGTTTGTAATTTTGATCGAACTCTTGAATTATATTTTGGTTTTTGTCTCTTATGTATTTCAACTTGTGAAGTGCATCATATTCATAAAATGTTCTGTTTCCATTAGGTGCAATTATAGTTTTTATTTGATTGGTAATAGCGTCATAATTATAAATAGAAATCATAGTAGTTGGATATAACGCTTGAAATGCGTTATGATCTGTGTAAGTTGGCACATCTGGCATATTTAATGAAGCGGTATAATTTTCAACTTTTATAATTACTTGATTATTTGTGTTATAAAAATATTTAGTTTTAGTTCCATTTTTTAAAGAAACTACTAACGGATTTCCTTTTGCATCATATTCTGTAAACAACACTCTATCTTCTAACGGTTGATCTGATTTAGAAGTTTGAATAATCTCTGGCAATACCATCTCTGGATTATTGTTCCAAGTTTTAAACAACGTTCGTTGAGTAGAAAGTAAATCACCATTTTTATATTGCTCCACTTGTATTGGTGATGCAACATTGTTTTGTGCGATTAACTTAGCAAAAGCAAAAACATGGGCATTAGTTAAACCAGTCATGTCTGCATTTTGATTTACGTAATAATTTTTGGTTGTGTTAATTTCGCCACTATTAGAAGTTGTTGTGGTAACTTCTGTTGGTAAACCTCTGTAATTGTTGTAGGTATAGGTTTGGGTTGTGGTTAGTTTTTTTACCGATAGATCATCAGGTATTTGTTCAAAAGCTGTATCAACTTCAAATACATTATAATTTGTTATTTCTGGAACAAGACAATCACTAAAATAAGTTGCTTCATTTACAGATTTTAATTTGGTATTATAAGATGTTGTTAAAAATGATTTTATAAAATAATTAGAAGAAATTGTTCCTTCATCTGTACCTGGTTGGAATTCCATTTGACTATAAACTTCTTTTCCAACCAAATTAATATAAAATTTATTTATATTTTCATTAGGATTATCATAAAAATAATCTTTTTGACTTTTTTTATAAAGTGTATTATTTCTTTTTTCAAAATCTATTTGTTGAGAGATTTCTCCACTAAGTGTACCATTATTATTGAGTTTATTGTAAAATCTATTTCTATAAAATTCTGTTTCAAATTGAGGTAATGTTAATGGTGTTACAATACTTCCAAAATCACTACTATACCTATTAAATATTTTTTGTGTACCACCATTTTCAAAATTATCTCCTCCATAACTTATTGTAACAACTTTATAAACTTCTTGGTTGTCATCAACATTGAAACAATTTTGTACCGCATTCGAGTTGATATAAGTATAATATGCTTGATAGGTATAAAAATTCCAAACACATACTTGAGTTTCTACTGGACCTAATCCTGACTTATGTTTTCCTCTAAAGTTTAACATTCCATAAGATAATAATCTTGGTATATGTTCATAACTTACATTTTCGTGATTAAGATATGTTGCAACTTTTTGAGCAGGAACATAATAAAATCTTTTTATTGAAGAAGTTTCATTCTCACTTGGTCGGCTTGTAACTTTTTTAATTCTAATACCTTTTCCATCTTTTATTGTATAACCTGAATACAATTGAAAATTAAAACTAGTATTAAAAGGAGAACTACAAGACACAGATTCATTAAGAAATTCAACTTTAACAGTATATTGTCTATTTTGTACAAAAGTAAAAGATTTAAAAACTGTATTACCAGTTGTCATTCCTAAACTTTGAAGAAATATTGTTGGTGGCAATGGTAAAGTGCCAAGAGTTATGGGTGTAACATCTGTAATAATTAATCTTACTCTTTTATTATGATAATTTTCATAACATTCAGAATCTGTTGAAAGATTTAAAGCAATGGTTACAGTTTGGGTCTCAAATACTGGTGGAAAGTTAATTTGAGTTTCTAATTCAGTATCATATCTTGGAACTTGATTATTAGACAAATTTGCTCCTGTTGAAGATAGTGATGCATTACCTTGATAACGAGTATAAGATTTTTCTTTAACTGGAGTTCCTTCATATTCAAATTCAGTATATCCTTTAGTTGGATATATAATTTTCACTAGAGTTCCTTTTATTGCATAATTAAAATTTACTCTTCTGTTTGCGGCTGAAAAATTATAATTTGCAGAATTAAATGGATGAAAATTTAACTCTGGTAGAGATGAAATATTATTAGTAACACCATTAAAATAACCATAATAATCTTGACCATAAGTAAGTCTATCTGGCAGTCCTAATGGATCTTCATAAATAAAAGAATACTCATCATATTTATTATTTAGATTGTTTTGAATGGCTATATCCTTACTAACTGAAACTTTACTTAAAAAAAATCTTTCTTTAGAATTAGTTGAATTAGAATTTATGTATTCTAGTAAAATATCTTTTATTAAAACACTTTCAGTTTCACTTACAAATTTTTTAATATTTATCTTACTTAATATTCTTTGTGCATTAGCTAAATTAGTGTTTTGAGTAATAAACTCAATAAAAAAATTATAACTTGGACTATGAATTTTTTTTAATATTCGTATTGCTCCTGTATAAGTAATTATAGTTTTTTCTGGATAAGTTTCTGGTGGTGGAGGAAAAGGAGTACATTCATTTATTTCACCCATTGTGCATTCAGTCATTATCCCATAATTCTGAGATTTTGCAATTAAAGCAGCAGATCCTGAAATTGTTTCATAATCAAATAAAATTGTTCCATTTATTGGATGTTCCATTTTCGTCAAATGATATGCGGTTGCACTACCACATGATGAGCAAGGAGTTTGACTAGTTCCTGTTTCAAATTCAATTGCATTACTACCTCCAAAATAATATTTAACACCATCTGGAGATGTTATGATAAAAGCTTGACTTTGCGAAAGAGTTCCAACTATTTCAATTTTTAATTCTGAATCATTTTTAACTAAAGTTGGTACAAGATTATTGTCTAAAAAGAAACTACCAGAATATCCATTGAAATTAAAATTAAATATATCAGCTTCTGTATCAAAAATCATAACACTATTTAGAATCCCAGTTATATAGATAGCTTCTGGTGATCCATCGGCTCCTGAATTTAAAGGCACAGAATTTAAAATTATTCTTTGAGAAGGAATTTCATCTGCTAAATCATTTATAGTTCTAGTAATTAATCCTCCTGTTCTTAAAACCCAATTTATACCTGTCCAAGTCGCAGATTGATCTACTTTTACTCCAGAGGAGGCATAATTTAATGAAATTGACATTGTTAAATTTCCTGCTTTATATTCGTATAAAGGAATTGACGTATTTATCATTCCAGAAAATTCATTTACTGGAATATCTCCATATTTTGTAAATTCAAAAGCTGATGGTGATGGTGGTGTAAAATTTGGCATTGAAACATTTCCAAGAGAAGTATTTGTATTTTGACTGTATGTTATATTCATTAACATCAACATTATTAAAAGTATTCTATTTCTCATAACTCCTTAATTTTTTTTATTGAGTTATATATTTAGCTTCTGTATTATTTGATTTTGATAAATAGGCATTTCTTTCATCATTCTTTCAATTGTCTTGTGAAATATAGTTTCTT
>NZ_JAYUPK010000162.1:0-4790 GCF_043760115.1 Flavobacterium sp. | reverse complement strand
TTAATGGATGACCAACAAAATTTACAGAAAAATTATGTTTCTTTTCAAAGAAATCTTTTTCAAACGGAAGAATTACAAATAATTTATCAAAATCGCGTATTATAGCTTTAATTCTATTTTCTTTCCAAGCCCAAATTTGTGGTGCAATATAATAATGAGTTTTAATTTTTTTTGCTTTTGCCCATTTTGCAATTCGCATGTTAAAACCAGGATAATCAATAAAAATAATAACATCTGGATTGAATTTTTCTATATCAGATTTACAAAATTTAATATTATTTAAAATGGTTTTTAAATTTAAAATTACTTCTGCAAATCCCATAAAAGCTAATTCACTGTAATGTTTTACAAGAGTTCCGCCAACATTTTGCATTAAATCTCCACCCCAAAATCTAATCGTTGCATTAGCATCTTGAAGTAATAATTCTTTCATTAAATTAGATCCATGTAAATCTCCAGATGCTTCTCCAGCAATAATATAATACTTCATTTTATAAAATTACAGTTAAAATTGCTAGAATAATTGTGGCTAAAACTACACCACGAGCCATTAATTCTTTATTGTTTTTAAGCAAAATAAAAAAAATAAAAATATTTAAAATCGCACCAAGTGTAATTACTTTTCCTAAAATTCCTTCTTGTCTAATAATTGCAATGTCTTCTATTTTAGTAAAGTTTGTAAATAAAAGTAAAAACAAAACAGTACCAATTATAGTAGTTAAAACTCCAATAAAAAAACCAATTAACAAATCTATTTTTCTCATTTATAGTATTTAAATTAAATTAAATTCCAAATTCCAAATTCCAAATTCCAAATTCCAAATTCCAAATTCCAAATTCCAAATTCCAAATTCCAAATTCCAAATTCCAAAATTCCAAAATCCAAAATTCCAAAATCCAAAATCCAAATTCCAAATTCTAAATTCTAAATTCTAAATTCAAAATTCCAAATTCCAAATCCCAAATTCCAAATTCCAAATTCCAAATTCCAAATCCTAAATTCTAAATTCCAAATTCCAAATTCCAAATTCAAAATTCCAAATCCTAAATTCTAAATTCCGCAACCCAAAACTCAAAACTCAAAACTCACAACTCAAAACTCACAACTCAAAACTCACAACTCAAAACTGATCTAAAACTCCCAAGTATTTAATGTCGCAATAGAATGATGTGCAGTTAAATCAAACTGAACAGGAACAATAGAAATATAATCGTTTGCCAATGCCCATTCATCTGTATCTTCGCCTTTATCTTGGTTTATAAATTCGCCAGTTAACCAATAATATTCTTTGCCAAAAGGAGTAACTCGCTTGTCAAATTTTTCTTTCCACATGGCTTTGGCTTGCCTGCATATTTTTATTCCTTTTATTTTATCAGTTTTTAACTTTGGAAAATTTACATTTAAAACAGTTCCTTCTGTAAGTCCGTTTTGTAAAACTTGCAAAGCAATTTTCTTTATAAAAGTTTTAATTTGTTCAAAATCGGCATTCCAATCATAATCTAATAATGAAAAACCTATGGCAGGAATTCCTTCAATTCCGGCTTCAACAGCAGCACTCATTGTTCCAGAATAAATTACATTTATAGACGAATTAGAACCGTGATTTACTCCAGAAACACACAAATCTGGTTTGCGATGTAAAATTTCGCTAATAGCCATTTTTACACAATCAACTGGAGTTCCAGAGCAACTATATTCTAAAATTGCAGCATTTTCTTTAGAAACTTTGTTTAAATGCAAAGTATTATTTATTGTAATTGCGTGTCCCATTGCACTTTGCGGACTGTCTGGCGCAACAACAACAACTTCGCCAATTTCACTCATAACAGCAATTAAAGCTCTAATTCCTGGAGCAGAAATACTATCGTCGTTGGTAACTAAAATTAATGGTTTTTTAGACATTTTATTTTTTAAAATTGTTTAACAAAAGTAGCTTAATTTTTTTTTAAAGATTTATAAAATTTGATTATTTAATAGCATAAATGAAATAGTTTTTAAATTCAGAAAATATTCAAAGTATTAATAAATAAGATTTTTATTAACAATATAATAAATATATTGCTTTTTATTTGTAAGATAATATATATTTTAATAACTTTACAATTGAATTATAAAAAATTAGTAATATGAAATTAATTTACAACGCACAACGCACAACGCACAACGCACAAATTTTTGGCTAGTATTATTTTTAATTTTGTTTTATTCTGTTTCAGCGTTTTCACAAAATTATAACGGCATTGAAAGCAACTATAGTCCTGGTGGAAAATTAGAAACAATATTTGATAATTATGGTAATAAATACCAGCTTAGTGATGTTACTATTGGTCCGCATAAAAGTAGAAATACTAGAGACATTTTAGAAAGTAGAACAACTTGCAATCCAGGAATATTTACACTTCATTTTGAAGACGGTTCAGGAATGGAAGGTACAAGTATTGCAGAATCTAGTAGAAGAGCTGTTTTATGTCAAGTGTTTCAAGATTTATCTAACATGATAAATACACCTTTAAAAACTACTGGAAATAGAGTTAATATATGGGTAAGAAATATAAATGAAATTCCAAACGTAAATGCACAAACACTTGGTTTAGCAACTGGATTTTATAATGTTGCACAATTGCAAACACCAATGAATTCAAATGGTGGAATAGCAGATAATGAAATTTGGAAAACCATTCATGCAGGTGTAGATTCTTTTACTAATGTATCTTCTTTAATAGTTTCTACAAGTGGAAACGCAACTAGTGGTGGTTCATTTTATCACGGAATGATGGCGTTTAATTTTACCAATTTTAATTGGAATACTAACATGAATTTAACTACAACTACTTTGCACGATTTATATACTGTTGCTTTACACGAAGTTACGCACGCACTAGGTTTTGCAAGTTTAATAAATGTAAATGGCGCTTCTAATTTTACTACAGGTTACAATTATTATTCTAGGTATGATACTTTTTTGAGAGACCATAATGGTAACAGATTAATTTCTTTAAATAATGAATGTTCCATGTATGACAATGGCTTTATAAATTCTACTGGTAATTTGCACCCAGGTTGTACCGATACTGGAAACTTGGCTACATCACCAAGTAATAATTCAGAGTGTCTTACCACATTAGAGTTTTTGGGAAGTAACACAATACCTATACCAATTTACACGTCTAAATGTTTTGAAATAGGAAGCAGTCTTAGTCATTTTGAAGACCAATGTTATACTAGTTCAACAGTTGGAGCAACAAATGGTAATGACGAATATTTTGTAATGAGTAATGCCAATGCAGCAGGAACAATAAAAAGATTTTTAAAACCAGAAGAACGCACTGCGCTTTGTGATATTGGGTACAGTCTAAGAACGACCTATGGCGGAACTGCTGCTTTAAGTTCTTTTAATTATGGTGGCACAAGTTGTGATGGTACTAGAGTAGCTGGTATTAATGATGGACTTGAATCTGGTACTCCAATATTTTTTGGAAATGCATCTCAACCTATATTAATTACAGATATTCTTTTAAATGATGCAAATTACAATTTTGGAAACAGTTCCATTGCAAGTAATGACATTGCTAATTTACGTTTTGAATGCCTACAAGATGTTTATTATGATGAACTAACTACAACAGTAACTCCAGCAATAGGTAATTCAAGTACTGTAATTACATTTCAAAGTAGTCAAACAGGTTTACATCTTTTACGTTATGTGCCTTTTGATAGTGTTACTGGTAATAGAGGTAATATTACGTATGTTTATGTTTTTGTTGTTAATGAGAATACTTGTGGTATTCCTAATAATTGTAATATAGTCATAAATGGTAATTTAGAGCAACACATACCCAATATTGGAAATAATGGAGTGAATGGCGTATTTACAGGTTTAGTTTGCTCTGTTAATTCTGTACGAAACACTCCAGATTATTACAGTGGTGATTTTAATTTACCTTCACCTAGTTTAGTTCCTATTCAATTTGGATGTATTGGTTTAACAGATCCAACTATAGGTAACAATTCTTTTGTTGGATTTTACTTAGATAATACTTTTACAGGTGGTTGCGAAAATTTAAGATTTAATCTTAAAGAACCTTTAACTCCTAATACAGATTATGAAATTAAATTTCTTGTTGCAAAAACTTCTTTTAATACTGGAACAATAAGATTTCAAGCGTTATTAACTAATAATGTACTTGCTCAAGGTTTCAATTTTAATAATTTAAATTTTCAAATTCTCCATGCAAATTCATTTCTAGGCAATACAACTTGTAACTGGCAAGAGATTACAATCAATTTTAATAGTGGCGTTGGTGGACAAAATTTTCTTTATTTGGGAAGTTTTGTACCAGATGCACCACCAAATTGTAACTTATGTGCAACAAATTCTTGGTGGTATATGGACAATGTGTCTTTAACTCCTGTAATACAAGGCCAATTCAACTTACCAGCCCAAATATGCCAAACAACAACACTAGATTTAGCCAATTATTTAGGAAACATTCCGCAAAATGGAGTTTTTAGTGGTAATGGTGTTTCATTAGTAAACGGTGTGTATTTTTTAAATCCAAATAATCTTGCTCTTGGTAGTCATACCATTACTTATACCTATACTGATAATTTAGGTTGTCCTCCAATAACCTTATCAGATGACTTTGATGTAGTAGCCAATTGTTTAACTCCATACATCTCACAAGTCTATTGCGAAAGTGGAGATAACACTTTTATAGAAGTAAAAAACCCAAGCACTACAGAAAGTATAATTGCAGGAAGTTGTTTTTTAAATTTTTATGAAGATGGT
>NZ_JAYUPK010000161.1:0-33829 GCF_043760115.1 Flavobacterium sp. | reverse complement strand
AGTTCTAATGTTAGATTGCGACTTTCAGTATTAGATGCATCGTCAAGCGGAACCGTTTTATATTCAGAAACGCATTTAAAAACTACCAATGCTCAAGGTTTATTTAATTTAGTAATTGGACAAGGAACAGTTGTTTCTGGAGTTTTTAATACTATAAATTGGGCATTAAATACTAAATTTTTAAAAGTAGAAATGGATGCAACTGGTGGAACAACTTATGTTTTAGTTGGAACTACACAATTGTTGAGTGTTCCTTATGCTTTGTTTGCTAATTCAGTAGGAAGTTTAGCTGGAAACTCATCAATAAATGACGATATTATTAATAACAAAACTTCAAATTTTGCTTTTAATGATACTATTGCTAATATAGTTTACGTCTTCAATACTACATCAGGTATTTGGTCTTCTCAATCATACAATATAAGTGCCAATCCTACATTATTAAATTCTAATGGAAATTTTTCTTTTGACGATACTATAGACAATAAAGTATATATTTACAATGGAAAAACAGGAATTTGGTCTTCCCAAGCTTATAATATTTCAGCAAATCCTACTACTCAACAATCTAATGGAACTTTTATATTTGATGATACAATAGCTAATAAAATGTATGTTTATAATGTAAATACTGGAACTTGGTCTTCACAATCGTATAATATATCTGCCAATCCAACAATTTTAATTTCTAATATTAATGTTGGTTTTGATGATACAATTGATAATAAAGTTTATATTTATAGTGGGAAAACTGGTAATTGGTATTCTCAAACTTATAACATTTCAGCAAATCCTACATTACAACAATCAAATGGAAATTTCACTTTTAACGATACTATAGATAATAAAATGTACATTTATAGTGCTAGCACAAACGTATGGTCTTCTCAATCTTATAATATTTCAGCTAATCCAACTATAATTATATCTAATACAAATTAATATTTTTAAGATTCAAAAAAAACCTGCTTTGAAAATTTCAAAGCAGGTTTTTTTATGATAAATAATAAATATTATCTAGTAAACAACAACTCTCTATAATTAGTCAAAGTCCAAATTTCGTCATCACCTAAAAGTTCAAGTTTATAGCAATATTATCTTATTTCTTCAAAATGAGATTTTATTTAATTTTATACAAAGGTTTATTTGGTGACACTGGATTTACTTTTAAAGTTTGTTGCGCAGGATGAATTATCAAATCCATATCCTCCATTGGTACAGCTCCAAGTAAGGTTTCGTTTCCTATAACCATTGCTCCAACAAAACAAAATCTATTTTCAAAATCTACTCGAATTGGTCCAACATAAGGTAAGGAATGAATTTTTTCATCCTCAGTTTGAACATTTCTAAATTCATGAGTTTCTAATTCTAATTGAAACGCTATGGCTTATGGAATACACAAATGAACTACTCCAGAATCTACCAAAGACGTAATTTCTACTGGTCTTAATTCTGGCTTTCTAGGATTACTCAATTTTATTTTAGCATAAATTGAACCCATAATAACCTTTTTATACAAAATTACAAAAAAACCTGTTTTAAAATTTTAAAGCAGGTTTAAATTTATGTAACTCTTTTAAAGTTTATAACTTAGATAGAGTTTTTAAAAAATATTATCTAGTAAACAACAACTCTCTATATTTAGTTAAAGTCCAAATTTCGTCATCAACTAAAAGTTCTAGTTTATCGCAATGTTCTCTAATTTCGTCAAAATGTGGTTTTACTTTATCGCAATACATTTCTGCCATTTTTTGAGCATCTGTTAATGTGTTAGCTTTTTTACGAGCTTCAATCATTTTTTCTACTTTAGTATTGATGCCTTCAATATGTTCTGAAATTTCTTTTATTAGAACTATTTGCTCTTTTCCAATTTTTTCAAACTCTTTTCCAAAAATTTCTTTCAATCCACGAACATTTTCTATTAAAGTATTTTGGTAACGAATCGCGGTTGGAATTACGTGATTTCTAGCAATATCACCAAGAACTCTTCCTTCAATTTGAATTTTCTTAGTGTATTCTTCTAATTCAATTTCATAACGTGCTTCAACCTCAACGTGGTTCATAACGTTTAGTTCACTAAATAAATCCAATGCTTTTTTAGAAACCTTAGCTTTCAAAGCAACTGGTGTAGTTTTATGATTGCTCAAACCACGTTTTTTAGCCTCTTTTTCCCAAGCATCACTGTAACCATCGCCTTCAAAAAGTATATTTTTTGTACCTTTAATATATTCTCTCAATACATTAAAAATCGCTTCGTCTTTCTTTAAATCTTTAGTATCAATTAATGAATCCACTTCTCTTTTAAAATCTTTTAGTTGTTTTGCAACAATAGAATTCAACGTTGTCATAGCATTGGCACAATTTGCAGATGATCCAACTGCTCTAAATTCGAATTTATTTCCAGTAAATGCAAATGGCGAAGTTCTATTTCTATCTGTATTATCTAATAAAACGTCTGGAATTTTACCAACCACATTTAATTTTAAATCTGTTTTTTCTTCTGGAGATAATTTTCCTGTAGAAACACCTTCCAATTCAGCTAAAACTTTGGTTAACTGAGCTCCAATAAATACTGAAATAATTGCTGGTGGAGCTTCATTTGCTCCCAATCTATGATCGTTACTTGCTGTTGCAATTGCAGCACGAAGTAATTCTTCATATTCATTCACAGCTTTTATAGTATTGATAAAAAACGATAAAAATTGTAAATTACTCATTGGCGTTTTTCCTGGAGAAAGCAAGTTTATTCCAGTATCTGTAGCCAACGACCAGTTATTGTGTTTTCCAGAACCGTTTACGCCCATAAATGGTTTTTCATGAAAAAGCACTTTAAAATCATGACGTTCTCCAACTTTAGACATAACATCCATTAATAAGGAATTATGATCGACAGCTAGATT
The DNA here is from genome assembly GCF_043760115.1 of Flavobacterium sp. Classification (GTDB taxonomy): domain Bacteria; phylum Bacteroidota; class Bacteroidia; order Flavobacteriales; family Flavobacteriaceae; genus Flavobacterium. The sequence continues at coordinate 30,929 of NZ_JAYUPK010000161.1, read as the reverse complement.
GGTTTCTTCAAAAATTGGAGCCAATTCAAATTGATTTGGAGCAACTTCATTATGACGCGTTTTTACTGGAATTCCAAGCAACATACACTCTTCTTCCAATTCTCTCATATAATTTAAAGCACGAGACGGAATTGACCCAAAGTAATGATCATCAAGTTGTTGACCTTTAGCAGAAGTATGTCCAAGCAATGTTCTACCAGTCATAACTAAATCTGGACGAGAATTTGCCAAAGCTGAATCTACCAAGAAATATTCTTGCTCCCATCCCAAAGTTGCTGTTACTTTTTTTACATTTTTATCAAAATATTTACAAACATCAGTTGCTGCTTCATCAACAGCATTTAATGCTCTCAAAAGTGGTGTTTTATAATCTAAAGCTTCACCTGTATAAGAGATGAAAACTGTTGGAATACATAAAGTTGTTCCAAAAATAAATGCTGGAGATGTTGGATCCCAAGCGGTATAACCACGAGCTTCAAAAGTATTTCTAATTCCACCATTTGGAAAAGAAGAAGCATCTGGTTCTTGTTGAACTAATTGTCCGCCACCAAATTTTTCAACTGCATCCGAACCATCATATGAAGTTTCAAAAAAGGCATCATGTTTCTCAGCAGTAGTTCCTGTTAATGGTTGAAACCAATGTGTATAATGAGTTACACCTTTAGAAAGTGCCCATTCTTTCATTCCCATAGCGATGTAATCTGCCAATTTTCTGTCAATTTTCGTTCCGTGTTGAACAGCATCTTTTACACCTTTGTGCGCATCAGAAGTTAAAAATTGCTTCATTGCTTTGTCATTAAACACATTAGAACCAAAAAGATCTGATTTTCTACCAGATTCTTCAAATTTTACAGGTTTTCTGCCTGATGCATCTTTTAATGCTTGGAAACGTAAAGTTGACATAAAAATTGATTTTAAAAAGTTATACCCTATTTATTTGATGCAAATATAATAATTATTCGATTAAAAAATAATTATACCCTATTTTTTTAGGGGTAAAATTTTAAATGTCAATTGCAATTTCAAAAATCAATGTCAATTGCAAAAATCAATGTCAATTACAATATCAATTGCAAAAATCAATGTCAATTGCAAAAATTCAATTTTTGTTTTTTACTTTTTTGAAAATTATTAATAAAAACTAATTTTTGAAATTGATATTGAAATTGATTTTTGAAATTGATTTTTGAAATTGATTTTTGAAATTGATATTGAAATTGATTTTTGAAATTGATTTTTGAAATTGATTTTTGAAATTGATTTTTGAAATTGATATTGCAATTGACTTTTGAAAAATATACCTTTGTAAAAAAGTAATTATGATTGTTTGGATAATTTTTATTGTTGCAATATTAGTATTCTTAGCTTTAGATTTAGGAGTTTTTAATAAAACACCACATATAATTAGTTCTAAAGAAGCAGGAAAATGGACAGCAATATGGGTTGCAATGTCGGTTGCGTTTTCTGGAGTTATTTATTGGTTGTATTTAAATAAATTTATTGAAAATCCAACAGATATAAAACCTGAAGTTGCTTCAATTAAATATATAACTGGTTATTTAATTGAATTATCGTTAAGTATTGATAACATTTTTATCATTGCAATTATATTTTCCTCTTTTAAAATTCCGCAAAAATACCAGCATAGAGTTTTGTTTTGGGGAATTCTTGGCGCCATTGTATTTCGTGGTTTAATGATATTTTTTGGAGTAATTTTAATAAATAAAGTAAGTTGGATGACTTATATCTTCGGAGGATTTTTACTTTTTACTGCGGCAAAAATGTTATTTACAAAAGATGAAGACGATTTTAAACCAAAAGATTCATTTATTTATAAAGTTCTTGGAAAATTTATTCCAATTTCAACACATATTAATGGTGAACATTTTTTTATAAAAGAAAATAATATAAATCATGCAACGCCATTATTTGTAGCATTAATTGTAATTGAAGTTATGGATGTACTGTTTGCCTTAGACAGTGTTCCAGCAATTTTAGCAATAACTTCTGATCCATTTTTAGTTTTTAGTTCTAATATTTTTGCCATTCTTGGACTTAGATCTATGTACTTTTTCTTGGCTAATATGTTGGCAAAATTCAGTTATCTTGAATACAGTTTAATTGCAATTTTAACTTTTGTTGGACTTAAAATGCTTATTCCACATGATTGGATAGAAATTCCAGAATGGGTTTCACTTGCATTTATAGCACTTTCTTTACTTATTGGAATTGTAGTTTCTTTGCAAAAAAGTAAAAACGATCAAGAAAACAAACCTGCAAGAGATGAGGAATAAAAAAAGCCATCAAAATTAATTGACAGCTTTTAAAATATTATTTTTTAAATTTTTTAGTTAAGTACTTTTACAGAACTATCATCAATATTATAAGCTTTTATAACAGCATTATAATCAGAATAATCAACCGATTTACTTCCTTTATTAGAAAAGAATCCTGGTACAATAACTATTCTAAAAGTTTCATTATTAATATAACTTGGAGTTAATGCTAAGTTGTAAGTTCCACCAGCATAGATTGTAAAATCTTCTTTACTAAAGTCAAAATCATAATCTAGCTCTCCTTCTGGCAAGAATAATGTTCTAGGAATTTGCTGCCAAATTGGTGTATTAGAATCTATTGTACCAGATAATCTATATATTAAAACAACATCGGAAGCAAAAATTTGTGGAGTAAATGCTCTATAAATTGTGTATCCATCAGTAGAATTGAAATTAAAATTTATATTTTTTAATTCAAATACTTCACTTATAGTATCGTTGTCATTTACAACTCTATCTTCATTTACTGTACAACTGTTTAACGTTATCATCCCGATAAAAGCTAAAACTAGGGTAATTTTTGTTTTCATAATACTTTTTGTTATTGGTTTTTTAATAGTTCTCAATTTCATATTCAACTTAATTATATAATACTTTTCAATTGTTGTGCCAAACTTTTTATTTAACAAAAAATTGTAATTTTGTAAAATGAAAATACAACCCAAACTTTTTATGGCAATGATTGGTTGCCGACCAAATGGACGCTTTACAGAACAACATGATATATTTTTTGGAATAGGAAATTCATTGAAAGAATTAATTCCAGAAATGAAAAACTTTTGGCCCGAAGCTAAAGGAAATTTTCACATAGATGTGTGGCGAGAAATTACAAACGTTGATAATTATACTGTTGAAATTGTTTCTAAAAGTAATTCAATTGAAAACGAAAACAATTTATTTTTTATAAATCTTGGTGGATATAAAGAAAATGAATTTGATGAGTTTCATTATAAAATAGTTACAGTGGCGTCAACATTGTCTGAAGCTACTAAGAAAAGTAAAGAAACTACATTTTATAAACATTGTGGATTTAAAGGTGCGACTTCACACATTGATGACAAATTTGGAATTGATATTGATGATGTATTTAATGTAAAAGAAATTTTATCTACAACATTTACAGACAATTATACTTTAAAAATATCAAAATCTGAAACTGAACTTATAGAAGATGAATTGCACATTGGTTATTTAAAACTAGATAAAATCATTTGAAAAAATGGGAAGAAATAACGAACGTAATATAAAAAAGCACAACGATAAATTGCACAAAGAACAAGACAAAGTAAAAGCTAAAAAAGTGCTTCGTGAGGGAAAACTAAAAGAGATTTTAAAAAAATTTAACGATATAAAGTAAATTTAATCAGTTATTTTAACAGTTTATCGATTAAATTATCATACTTAATAAAAATTTATTAATTTTACTTTAAGAATTTCAATTTAAAAAATATTTGAGATTTTTAATAAAATATACGTATAAGTACGTATAAATATATCTAATCTTAGTCTTAATTTTGTAAAATAATTATATGATATTTTATAGTAATTCCCAAATTACCAATTTTAATTTAATAAATTAATTTCTTATACCTACAGATGTAAATGATACTACAAAAATGAAGTATTAATTTATTAACCAAGGTATTATGAAAAAAATTCAACAATTAAAAATAACCGTCTTTACAATTGTACTGTTTCTGTTATTTTTTTCACAAAATGTTAAAGCACAAATTATTGGAACACCTATTGTAAATTCTTCTGGCGGACCAATTTCTATTAATTTCAATGTAACTAATGGCTCAGGAAATCCTAATTATTTTACAGGTACAACAAATTATATTGTTTACTTAACTGATGCAAATGGGTTGAATTTAACACCAATTTACTCTTTTAATTCAAGTGTTTTTCCTGCATCAAGTAATGGATTAAGTGCATTAATTACAAGAACAATTCCAATTCCTTTAGGAACACCTTCGTCTAATGGTTATAAAATTGCTGTTGGAGCAACAAATCCGTCATTTGATGGAAGTACAGGAGCAAATTCATCAGCTTCTTTTACATTGTTTTGCGATTTTAGTATGCCATCTACTTTAAATGGTTACATAAAATCATCCTCTCCAGCATTGAATTATTATGTAATGACTATTACAAATATTGGAAATGTTTCTGATAGTTATTCGCTTTCAACCACACAAACAGGAACTAGTTTAACTTCTCAATTTCAAACTATTGCTGGAGTTACAATAACAACTACTCCAATTTTAAATCCAGGCGAAAGCTATAGTTTTATGGTTAAATTTGACACTCCAAATGGTACTCAACCCAATAATACAAATGTAACTACCGTTTTAGCAACATCCAATAATTGTTCCAACGTAAGTCATACAAGTTTAATTTCTACTTATATTTATGGTGGAGCAGGAAATCCGTCACTACCAAATTCTCCTGATTTAGAAATTTTTAAAACTGCAAATACAGCAAGCGCTATTGTTGGAGATTTTATAGATTATACAATTACAATTAGAAATAACACAACGAAAACCGCATTAAATCCAATAATAAAAGATTTACTTCCTTCAAGTGTAGATTTGATAAGTTATAGTAAAAGCAGTGGAGAATCTAGAAATGTAGTTTTTACATTTGATGCAATTGAAAATAGTTTAACAGCACTTTTAAACGGAAGTTTAACAAATTCAAGTTTTCCTTTAACTATAAATATTAGAGTAAAAACAAAATGTAATTCTGTACCAAGTATTACAAACTCATCAGAAGTTTATACTGTTTCTGGAGATAATAATCCATTAAATGATGCTTCAACTGCAACAACATTAGTAAATTTTGATTTAACAAGTGCATCAATTGGAACTTGGATTGGAAGCTTTTCGTCAGATTGGTTTGATTGTAGAAATTGGTCTGGTGGAGTTGTGCCAACAAACTCTATAAATGTAATTTTACCAAATACAAGTTCAAATTCAATTATAAATGAACTTTCAGCATTTGCGCCATTAGACAAAATAGCAAGATGCAATGATATTACTATACAAAACAGCAGATTGTTAACTATGAATAATTTAAGTAAATTATTTGTTTCTGGAAATTGGTCTAGTAATGGAAATTTCATTATTGGAAACAGTACAATAACTTTTAATAATGCATTGGCTAATCAATATCAAACAATAAATGACTCGAATAATCAACTAGCTTTTTATAATTTAATTTTAAATACTTCAAATGGTTCTAAAGGTGTTTCAATTCCAACTAATTTTGGATTATATGTTTCTAATAATTTAGATTTAATTTCTGGAAATATTAGATTAAATGGTAGCTCACAATTAATTCAAACCAAAGTTGGACTTTCTACAAATGCTACTTCTGGAACAGGAAAAATAATTAGAGATCAGCAAGGACAATCTAATATTTATAACTTTAATTATTGGTCTTCACCAGTTGGAACAAATGGAAACTATACTGTTGCAAGCGTTTTAAAAGATGGAACAAATCCTTTAAATCCGCAAACTATAAATTGGATTGGTGGTTATAATGGAATGCCAACTTCGCCAATTAGCTTATCCAATTATTGGATATACAAATTTCAAAACGTCTCTAACAGTGTTGCCAATTGGAGTTATGTTGGACCAAATGGAACTTTAAATGCAGGAAACGGATTTACCTTAAAAGGAAGTGGTTGTGCAACCGCAACTCAAAACTATACTTATGAAGGTAAACCAAATAATGGATTAATTACTTATTCAATTGCTGCAAATAATCTTAATTTAAGTGGAAATCCTTATGCATCTTCTCTAGATTCACATCAATTTATAGATGATAATGTAAGTTCTTTAACTGGAACTTTATATTTTTGGGAACATTATTCTACAAATTCAAGTCATATACAATCTAGTTATCAAGGTGGATATGCAACATTAACTAAAACTGGTGGAACAGCTCCAATTGCACCAATTGGAATAAGTACTTTAGGTTCAAGTACAAAAGTTCCAAAAAGATATATTCCAGTAGGACAAGGATTTTTTGTAGTCGCAAATTCAATTGGTGGAACTATAACTTTAAACAACAATCAACGTTCGTTTGTTACAGAAACCAATGCAAATTCTAACAATTTATTTAGAGCAACTACTGCTGATTCAAATTATAAAAAAATAAAACTTGGTTTTACCAATTTATCAACTTCAATTCAAAGAGAAATTTTGGTAGGTTTTATGAATAATAATGCTACTGATGGTTATGATTATGGTTATGAAGGTGAACAAATTGACACTCAAAATAATGATGTATATTTTACTTTAAATACTAAAAAACTCAATATTCAAGGTCTTGGAAATTTTAGTACAACTACCATAATAAATTTAGGAGTAATTATAGGAACTGCAGGAACTATTGAATTTAAAATTAAAGAATTAGAAAACTTTACCAATAATGAATCAATATACATTTATGATAATCAAACCAATACATTTTATGATATTAAAAATAATAGTGCAAATTTATTTTTAAATCAAGAAACTTATACTTCAAGATTTTCATTACGATTTACAAATGGCAACCAAAATTCTAAAATAGAAATCCTTAAAAATGCTATAAATGCTTCTATAATTAATAATGCATTAACATTTGAAAATATAGAAAATTTAAAATCTGTAGATGTCTATAATCTTTTAGGTCAAAAAGTATACACTTGGACTATTTTGCCTAGTGATCAAAACCTTTTAGCTTATGATGTTTCAAATTGTTTAAAAGGAACTTATATTGCAAAATTTATATTTGATTCTTATGAAATAGCTAAAAAAATAGTAAAAAATTAATAATTATTAAATCTTTAAAATTTTAGGATTTCAAAATTGAGTTAGTCAAAAAAAATGATTAAATTTATTTTTCTTAAAGTAAATTAATATGACTATTTGCTATTGCGGAAATCACTTATCGTTTCAAGAATGTTGCGAACCTTATTTAAAAGGAGTAATAAAACCTAAATCAGCTGAAATTTTAATGCGTTCTAGATACAGCGCTTATGCAACTGTAAATGTTAATTATTTAATTGCAATTACTCATTTATCAACTAGAAATAAACATTCTAAGAAAGAACTTTTAAATTTTGCATCTGCAAATAAATGGACCAAATTAGAAATTTTAGAAACTACTGAAAACACTATTACTTTTAAAGCATATTATCAAGACAATCATAAATTACCTCAAATGCACTTTGAAAAATCGACTTTTATACTAGAAGATGGAAACTGGTTCTATGTTGATGGTGAATATTAAAAAAAAACGTCTCAAAGAATTGAGACGTTAAGTAATTATTCTGATTTAGTTTCTGTTGTTGGTTGCGCTTCTTCGGCAGTTACTTCTTCAACTTCTTTTGGACCAAGAAAATATAATGCTCCACCAACAACAACTAATCCTATTTTTATAATCTAAGCCGTAGTGTCGCCCCAATTATAAATCCACATTAATAATCTTGGTACTCTGTCTAAAAAATTCATAACAATTGCTAAAATACCTAGCACTGCCATAAAACCTCCAATTTTTTTCATAAATTTAGTTTTTAAGGGTTATATTGGTTTGCAATATAGAGATTTAAAATTTATAGTCTATTTATTTAATGCGAAATTGAGAATTGAAATTTTTATTATATTTTAATTTAATTAATGGCGAATTCAATTTAAAACTCAAATTATTAAATATAAAAATTTAAATGTATTTTTTAAAAAATTCTAATAATGAATTAGCATATTGATTATCCAAATTCCAAGAATTTGAAAGATAATTTCTATTATTCTCTTTTGGTTCTAAATTTTGAAAATCTAGATAAGAATAAATTTGAGTTTTTAAACTTGGAACATTATATGTTGAATTTTTATTTAAAAGACAATCATTAAATGGTTTGAAACACTCAAATATTCCTTGATGTTCAGCAACAGTTAAATTTAAAAGAAGTGTTTCCAAATCTCCACTTTCCTTATCATTTGGAAAAAGAAACAGATTAAACTCAATATTTAAATTTTGTTTTTGCTTTTTTAATTCTATTACTCTTTCAGAAAAATTATTATCAGCATCAAATATTAAAAGATTAATACCTTCTTGGTCTGTATTTTTAATAAATTCATTTTTAGATAAATGAATTTTATCTTTACCTTCAACATCAATAAATAATACTTCTTTCAGTTTATCATTTCCAAAGTGAAATAATATAAAATCTTCAATAAATCGCTTATCCGCTTTTCCTTCAACAAAAATAGTTACAGCCATTATCGCAATTCATTTTCTTGTTCAATAGCAAATTCAAACTCATCAAAATTATAAGAGTATGCTTTTATATCGCCTTTAGGCAATTTTTTCAAACTAAAACATTTAGTTTCATTTTGATACTTTTTAAAATCTTCTTCTTCTAAAACTTCTTTGAATGCTTTTAAAAATTCGTTGTTATGAGTTGTAATGAAGAGCTGTACATTGTTCTTATTTGCAGTTGAGATAACAACTTTACTGAAATCTTTAAATTTAGAATAATGAATTCCTGTATCTATTTCATCAATACATAAATATTGATTTGAACACATTACTATTTCCATTATTAATCTAAAAAATCGTACAGTACCATCCCCAAAAAAAGCTAAAGGAATTAAGCTTTCCTTGTAATTATTAGAAACCCAAAATCCTACTACAGCATTTTTATTATTAATTAATGTTACTTCAATATCTACAAGTTCTGGAATCAAAAAACTTAGTTGACTTATCAACTCCTTCTTATCTTCTCTATTATCTGTAAAATTATTTGAATAAAATCTAATTAAATCATTGTCATAATATGCTGTTGAATATACGAATGGTAAAAAAGTATCATATTGTTCAAAATTTTGTGCATTCCAATATCTTCTGTATTCAATTTTATCATCTTTTTTAATTTTGAGTATTTCCTTTTCAATAGTATTAGTATTAAAAAAAACATTAAAGTTTAATTTATCAAAAGAAGACAAACCATCAACTCTAACAGATTCATATTCAGCATTAAAAAAAGTATTATTAAAGGTTTCTTTTTTGATTTTGATAGTGTTTAAATCAGAAAATTTATTTACAAAAAATAAAAAAGGATTTGTTTTACTTACAGTAATAGTGTCTGGAAAAACTTTTCTAAAATGCACTATAGATTGGAAATTATGAATTGTTTGAGCTGAATTTTCTTCAAATAATAATACTTCCAAAAAACTTGACTTTCCAATATTATTTTCACCAAGTATTACGTTGTATTTGCTAAAATTATCTACAAAAAGATAATCAAAACATTTAAAGTTTTCAATTGTTATACTTTTTATGTGCTTCACATTCTCCATAGTACAAAATTACACAAATTAAATTTGATATTCAAAAAACTACATATTCCTTCTATACTGACCACCAACTTCAAACAACCCAGCAGTAATCTGACCTAACGTACAATATTTTGTAGCATCCATCAATAACTTAAACATATTTTCATTTTTAATAGCAGCATTTTGTAATAATTCTATTTGCTCTTTTACCTTTTCTGCATTCGCATTATGTAAATTTTCTAGAGTTTTTATTTGAAATTGCTTTTCTTCTTCAGTTGCTCTAATAACTTCTGCTGGTAAAACTGTTGGCGAACCTTTGCTACTCAAAAACGTATTTACACCAATTATTGGAAATTCGCCTGTATGTTTCAAGGTTTCATAATACAAACTTTCTTCTTGAATTTTGCTTCGTTGGTACATGGTTTCCATTGCACCAAGAACTCCGCCACGTTCTGTAATTCTATCAAATTCTAATAAAACGGCTTCTTCAACTAAATCGGTTAATTCTTCAATAATGAATGAACCTTGTATTGGATTTTCGTTTTTAGCCAATCCTAATTCTTTATTTATAATCAATTGAATTGCCATTGCTCTTCGTACACTTTCTTCTGTTGGTGTTGTAATTGCTTCATCATAAGCATTGGTATGCAACGAGTTACAATTATCATAAATAGCATACAACGCTTGTAAAGTAGTACGAATATCATTAAAATCTATTTCTTGTGCGTGAAGTGAACGTCCAGAGGTTTGAATATGGTATTTCAACATTTGTGCTCTTTCATTCGCTCCATATTTATTTTTCATGGCTTTAGCCCAGATTTTTCTGGCAACACGACCAATAACTGCATATTCTGGATCAATTCCGTTAGAGAAAAAGAACGATAAATTAGGTCCAAAATCGTTAATATTCATACTACGACTTAAATAATATTCTACGTAAGTAAAACCATTTGAAAGTGTAAATGCCAATTGAGTTATAGGATTTGCGCCAGCTTCGGCAATGTGATAACCAGAAATTGATACCGAATAAAAATTTCTAACATTTTGAGTTATAAAATATTCTTGCACATCGCCCATCAATCGTAAAGCGAATTCTGTAGAAAATATACAAGTATTTTGCGCTTGATCTTCTTTTAAAATATCTGCTTGAACAGTACCACGAACTTGAGTTAAAGTTTTGATTTTTATATCATTATAGACATCATTAGGCAAAACCTCATCACCTGTTACACCAAGTAACATCAAACCTAAACCATTATTTCCTTCTGGTAAATCGCCATTATATTTTGGTCTTGAAACTCCTTTTTTCTTATAAATTTCGTTTATTCTTTCTTCAATTTCAACTTCAAGATTGTTTTCTTTAATGTACTTTTCACAATTTTGATCAATTGCTGCATTCATAAAAAATCCAAGCAACATTGGCGCCGGACCATTAATTGTCATAGAAACTGATGTCATTGCGTGACTTAAATCGAAACCAGAATATAATTTTTTTGCATCATCCAAACAGCAAATTGATACACCAGCATTTCCAATTTTTCCATAAATATCTGGACGTAAATCTGGGTCATTTCCATACAAAGTTACACTGTCAAAAGCGGTAGAAAGTCGTTTTGCAGGCAAACCAGCACTTACATAATGAAAACGTTTGTTGGTCCGTTCTGGTCCACCTTCGCCAGCAAACATTCTGCTTGGATCTTCGCCTTCTCTTTTAAAAGGATACAATCCAGATGCAAAAGGAAATTCGCCAGGTACATTTTCTTGTAAATTCCATTTTAAAATATCGCCCCAAGCTTTGTATTTTGGAAGTGATACTTTTGGAATTTGAGAATGCGAAAGTGATTCGGTATGTGTAGCAATTTTAATTTCCTTATCACGAACTGTAAAACTGTAAAACGGATTTTTATATTTATTTATTTTTTCATCCCAAGTTAAAATTATTTCCCAATTGTATGGATCGAGGTTCATTTTTACTCTGTCGAATTCTGCAATAAGAAGTTTAATAAAAGGTTGTACCTCGACTGCGCTTGTTATTACAGAATTACTTTCAATGACAGAATCATTATCAATTCCAGCTTTATTGATTGAAGGAACTTTATTAGAAACTGATTCTATTGTTTTAAAAATTCCATATAATTTTTGAGCAACTTCAACTTGAGAAAGCGCTGTTGCATCATATTTTCTATTATTTTCAGCAATTTCAGATAAGTAACGCGTTCTGTGTGGTGGAATTACAAATATTTTTTCACTCATTTCACGAGTGATTTTAAATGTAGATTTTAAATCGGAATTGGTTTGTTCAACCACTTTATCCATTATCTTTTTGTAAAGTTGGTTCATTCCTGGGTCATTAAATTGCGAGGCAATTGTTCCCACAACCGGCATTGTATCCAAATTAGAATCCCAAAGATTATGATTTCTTTGATATTGTTTTTTAACATCTCGCAAAGCATCAAGAGCACCACGTTTATCAAATTTATTTACAGCTACAATATCGGCAAAATCTAACATATCAATTTTTTCCAATTGCGTTGCAGCACCAAATTCTGGCGTCATTACATATAAAGAAACGTCAGAATGATCCATAATTTCTGTATCACTTTGACCAATTCCAGAAGTTTCAAGAATTATAATATCATATTTTGCAGCTTTCAACACTTGAATTGCCTCTGCAACATATTTGGACAAAGCCAAATTAGATTGACGTGTTGCCAACGAACGCATATAAACTCTAGGATTGTTAATAGCATTCATACGAATTCTATCACCCAAAAGTGCACCGCCAGTTTTTCTTTTTGATGGATCTACAGAAATTAATCCAATGGTTTTTTCTGGAAAATCTATTAAAAATCGTCTTACTAATTCATCAACTAAAGAGGATTTTCCAGAACCACCAGTTCCTGTAATTCCAAGAACTGGAATAGTAGAATTTTCGTTTTTCTTATGAATTTTATCAAATGTTTCTTTGGCAATTTCAGGAAAATTTTCTGCCGAAGAAATTAATCTTGCAATTGCAGTAGGATTTTTATCTTCAAGATGATTGAATTCTCCATTCAAAACATTACCAACAGGAAAATCAGATTTTTGAACTAAATCGTTAATCATTCCTTGCAATCCCATAGCTCTTCCGTCATCTGGCGCATAAATTCTTGTAATTCCGTACGCTTGCAAATCGGCAATTTCATCTGGCAAAATTACACCTCCACCACCACCAAAAATTTTAATATGTCCTGCACCTTTTTCCTTCAATAAATCGTGCATGTATTTAAAATACTCATTGTGTCCACCTTGATAAGACGTCATTGCAATAGCATTGGCATCTTCTTGAATGGCAGTATTTACAACCTCTTCTACGCTTCTATCGTGTCCAAGATGAATTACTTCAACACCTGTAGATTGAATAATTCTTCGCATTATATTTATTGCTGCATCGTGTCCATCAAATAATGATGCGGCAGTTACAATTCTTACTTTATTTTTAGGAATATAAGGTATTTGAGGTTCCATTTTAGTATAATGATAATTTTATGAGCGCAATTTACGAATTTAATAATTTTTATAACTTATTTATTGTTTTAAAATTTGAGGCATTATATTTGTAAATGAGATGGAAGATGGAAGTCGGAAGATTTTAGATTTTAGATTTTAGATTTTAGATTTTAGATTGAAATAAAAAAAGATGGAAGTTTGAAGATGGAAATCGAAAATAAAAAAATTATGAAAAAAATACTTTTAGTTTTATTAGTTACTGGAACTTTTTCTAGTTGTGCCGAATTGCAGCAAGTTGCCAGTCAGTTGCCTGGAGTTTTAGAACAAGGAAATGTTGATATTTCTGGTGGTTTAAAAGAAGCTTTGAATAACGGAATAAACAAACAAGTAGTAAAACTTACTGCTGTTGATGGTTTTTACAAAAATGAATTGGTAAAAATTTTATTACCCGAAGAATTACAACGAGTAGATAAAAGTTTAAGAAAAATTGGTTTATCTAAGTTGGCTGATGACGGATTAAAAGCAATAAATAGAACTGCTGAAGATGCTGTAAAAGAAGCTACGCCAATTTTTGTAAATGCAATAAAAGAAATGACTTTTACCGATGCTAAAAATATTTTGTTAGGAAATGAAAGTGCGGCAACAACCTATTTAAAAGGTACTACTTCATCTGCATTATACGGAAAATTTAATCCAGTAATAAAAAATTCTTTTGCCAAAGTTGGAGCAGATAAAATTTGGGCAAATATCATAACAAAATATAATGCTATTCCTTTAGTTAAAAAAGTAAATCCAGATTTGACAGATTATGTGACCAATCAAGCATTAAATGGTGTTTTTAAAATGGTTGCCGTTGAAGAAAAAAATATTAGAACCGATTTAAATTCAAGAACTTCCGATTTATTGAAACGTGTTTTTGCTTTGCAAGACAAGAAATAAACTATAACTTGATACATTTATTTATAACAAATAATTCTAAAAAATTTTAATAATCAATAACATAACAATAACATTGACTTAACGAATACTAATAGCAAATTATTAGATATTTGCAATGTAATAAAAAGAGGTTTTTATTATATTAGTTGGTTTAGTTAGTTATAGAAAAAAGTCACGCTCTAAAGGCGTGATTTTTATTTTAATTGGCATTGATAAAATTTAGAACTATTTGATTAAAATGTATTGGCTGTTCTACATTTACAACGTGTCCTGAGTTTGGAATTACTGCTAGTTGAGATGATTTAGAATGATTTTCAACCACTTTTCTAACCGAAGGTAAAAACATATAATCTTCTTCACCCATAACATAAAGTGTTGGTATATTTAATTCTATTTGTCTAAACCATTTTAAAAGAGGATTAATTTCGGCTGTCAACTTAAACCACTTTATAAATTCTTTTTGATATAATTTTTTGGCTTCGTTAATAAACAATAATCTAGATTGTTTGTGGTTTTTCTTTGGCATAATTATAAATGCAAACAGTTTGTACAAGATTAAATAAGGCAAAACATATTTAAAAATATTTCCTACTTTCATTAGTACTTGTGATTGAAAATTCATCTTTAAAATAGCACCACCAAGAATCATACTTTGTACTCTTTGAGGATGTGTTTCTGCCAATTGTCTAATTAAAATTGTACCTAATGAAATTCCGATAAAGTGTGATTTCTCAATTTTTAAAAAATCTAAAACTTCTAAAATATCATTGCTAATAGATTCGAAAGTATATTTTTGCTTAAAAGCTGTTTGAATTGCATTTTTAGAATTTCCATGACCACGTAAATCTAAAAGTAAAATGTTGTATTGTTTTTTAAAATCGCGAATTTGCTTGAACCATATTGACGAACTTCCGCCTGCGCCATGAACAAACGTTACCCATTGTGTAGAAGTTGGATGATTGTAAATGGTATAACTAAGCACGTTTTTTTTGTAAAATTACAATTATTCTTCTATTCTATTGTGAATTTGTTTAAAGTAATCAAATGCCTTTGCAATTCGACTTCCGTACCAAGAGAAAAATTCTCCATCTACAAAAATAGTTTTGGCATGATGTGTAAACCTTCCAATTTCAAAGGCATGTTCGTCTTTAAACGGAAAAGGTTCTGATGATAAAAATATAATTTCTGGATTGCCTTGAATGCGAATTTTTTGAATTATAATTTCAGGATAACGTTCTTCTCTGTTTTCATACACGTTTTCAAAATGATTTAATTGCAACATTTCGTTAATAAAATTGTCTTTTCCTGCAACCATATATGGGTTTGCCCAAATAAAATAGGCAACTTTTTTTAATGGTTTGTCTTTAACAAAAAGTTTAAAGTCTTCATAATTAAAATTTATTTTGTCAATCCATTTTTGTGCTTCGGTTCTTTTATTAAATAAATTACCGAAGTCTTCAATCATTTGTAAATTGTCTTCTAATGTTATTATGTTAGTTACCCAAACTGGACAAATTTTGGATAATTCATCAACTATTTCTTTAGTATTTTCTTCTTTATTGGCTATGATAATATCTGGTTGAAGTAGTTTTATTTTTTCAAAATGAACTTTTTTAGTTCCTCCAATTATTTTTTTAGTAGCTTTTAAATGAAATGGATGCACGCAGAATTTTGTAATTCCTATAATACTTTCTTCCAAACCTAAATCATATAACAATTCGGTTTGCGATGGAACTAATGAAATAATTCTTGTGGGAGTTTTTTCAAATCTGTGCGATGTTGCAAGTTGATCAATACAAATTCTCATTTTTTAATTTCAATTCAACAAATGTTAATTATTTTAATATCAACAATATAATCATTAATTTTATAATATAAATTGGATGATTATGAGAAAACAAATACTATTATTCGTATTGCTATTTACCAGTCAAATATACGCACAATTTAATTTTGATTATAATTTTAATACAAATGGACGAAGAGTTTGTCTAATTTCTGCAACAGCAATTGAAAATCCTGCTGGAATAACTATAAATTTACTTGAAAACATTTACAACACCTCTGAAAATTATACTATAAAAAGAAGACCTATTAATGGTTCTAATTCAGATTGGACTACTTTAGTTTCTAATTATCCTGTATCGTCTACTTATGTTGACAACTCAGTTTTAGTAGGACAATCTTATGAATATCAAGTTTCAAGAACGTCAGAATTTTCTATCGCAACTGGATACATAACTGCCTGTTTACGATATGATCAAACTAATTATAAAGGAAGAATGATTTTAGTAATTGATAATTCATTTGAAACTAGTTTATCAACTGAAATTTTACAACTTAAAACAGATTTAACAAACGAAGGTTGGTTAGTTATAGAAATTCATGTGCCTAGAGCAACAACTTGGGAAACTGAAGCAAGTATTTTAACTGTAAAAAATGAAATTGTTACTGCCTATACTAATTCTCCAGAAACTGATAAACCAAGTCATTTATTTTTATTGGGTCATATTCCAATAGCGCGTTCTGGTTTAGGAGAAGCTACACCAGATGAACATGACGAAAATAAAGGTGCTCGTGGCGCAGACTGTTTTTATGCTGATATTGACGGAGTTTTTACAGATTTAGCCACTTTCAATCCTGGAAATATAGATGTAAAAGCAATCAATTTACCAAATGATTTAAAATGGGATCAAGATTATATTCCGTCAACGTTAGAAATGGCTTTTGGAAGAGTAGACTTTGCCGATGTTGCAGGAAGTTCTTTAAATGAAGAGAATTTAATTCGTAATTATTTAAATAAGCTTCACAATTATAGAATTGTTTCTGATGGATGTGATATGGGAAATAAAACGGCATTTAATTTTGGATATGATAATTCAAATGATGGATCATATAGAAGTTTAATTCCTATTTCTGGAGCAGAAAATGTTAATTTTTATTCAGGAAATTTACCTTTTCCTCAATGGGTTTCACAAAATGGACCTTATCAATTATTTATGCAAAACATAGAAGTTCCAGATGCATCGCAATTGCAAACCTATGGAATGAATTCAACTATTTTCTCTAGTGATCAAAGTTATTGGGGTTATTGGGACGAACCTTACATTTTTGGCGCTTACGGTAAAATAAGAGAACTTTTATCTTTAAACACAAAATGTTTAGGAATTATTTATACTACAACAGGTATAAATATTTTTCATCAACCTGGAATGGGAGAAACAATTGGATGGAGTTGCAAACGAATTATGGATCATAGTCAAACCAATAGTTTGTATTTAAAACCATCACAACAATATGACACACCAGTTTACTGGAACAGAACTCATTTTCAATATCATGGCGATCCAACATTACGTTTAAATCAGGTAAAACCGCCATCAAATGTTCAAGTATCTTTTTTAAATGGTCATACAATAACTTGGTCAGCATCAACAGATACAAATATAATTGGTTATCATGTGTATAGAAGTTATAGTGAATTTGGACCTTACCAAAGATTGACTTCCAATGTTATTACCGAATTAACTTTTACTGATACTGATTTAACTGCTGTAATTCGTAATTATATTGTAAAAGCTGTAAAACTAGAAACTACAGGAAGTGGAACTTATTTAAATCCAAGTATTGGAATTAATGCAAACTCGATATTAAATAATGAAGATTTTAGTATATTAAATTTTAAATTAATACCTAATCCATCTACTAATTTTATAGAAATTATTTCATTAGAAAAAATTGATTCTTATCTAATTATTGACAATCTTGGAAAAATTATTATGCAAAATAATTATTTGAATACAAAAATTGATATTTCCAATTTATCTAATGGATTGTATTTTATCAAATTAATTTCTAATAGTAAAATTGGAGTAGAAAAATTTATTAAAAACTAAATTTTGAAACTAAAATTGCTTCCATTTCTTGTTGAATTTTCAATGCTTCTATATTGGCTTTTTCTGCAAAATCTAATCCATTTGAAGCATAAATTATTCCGCGAGACGAATTTATGAGCAATCCTATATTTGAATTCATTCCAAATTTACATACTTCTTGCAAATTTCCTCCTTGCGCTCCAATTCCTGGAACTAATAGAAAACTATCTGGAATTAGTTGCCTAATTTCTGCAAAATATTGAGCTTTCGTTGCGCCAACAACATACATTAAATTTTCAGAGTTTTTCCAAGTTTTAGAAGTTTCAATAACAGTTTTGTACAATTCTTTACCTTCAATAATTTTAGTTTGAAAATCAAAAGCTCCTTCATTTGACGTAAGTGCCAACATTATGGTATGTTTATATTTGAATTCTAAAAAAGGTTCAACGGAATCTTTTCCCATATATGGCGCAACAGTAACGCTATCAAAATTTAAATCTTCCAGAAAAGCTTTGGCATACATTGTTGAGGTATTTCCAATATCACCACGTTTTGCATCGGCAATTGTAAAAATTTCAGGATAGTTTTCGTTTAAATAATCAATAGTTTTTTTTAATGATTGCCAACCTTGAATACCGCAAGCTTCATAAAATGCTGTATTTGGTTTATACGAAACACAAAGATGATGAGTTGCATCTATAATTGCTTTATTAAACTCAAAAATTGAATCTTCTTTTTCTAATAAATGGGATGGGATTTTAGACAAATCGACATCCAAACCAATGCATAGAAATGATTTTTTATGATGAATTTGTTCAATTAATTGTTGTGTTGTCATTGCTAATTGTGTTGTTTGGCAAATATAAGAAAGTTAGTCAAGCAATTGAAATTTACTAAATAAAGTAATTCTATAAATCTAAAAAATAATTATGTAATTTTTAAAATTTAATTGGTAAGTAACTTTGCTTAAACAATTTATAAACAAAACAATCTTATGAAACCAAATATTGGAATTACTCAAAAAAATTTAGATTCAAGTATAAAAATATTATCGGTTGTGCTTGCCGATGAAGTAATGCTTTACACAAAAACAAGAAAATTTCATTGGAACGTAAATGGAAATAGTTTTATGGAACTACACAAATTATTTGAAGATCAATATAATGTTCTTGAAAAAATTATTGACGATGTTGCCGAAAGAATTAATCAACTTGGAGGAAAAACTATTGGCACAATGAAAGAATTTTTAGATCATACTAACCTTGTTGAGTCGCCAAAGGTGTATCCAAATCAAAAAGAAATGTTAACAGAATTATTATCAGATAATGAAAAATTTACTATTTCATTAAGAGATGATATTACAAAATGTGATGAAAATGAAGATGCTGGAAGTGCCGATTTTTTAACAGGATTATTAAAAGAACATGAAAAAGCTGCTTGGGTTTTAAGAAGATATTTAAGCTAAACAACTCATAACAATTTAAAAAAAAAACAAGATGAACACAACAGAATTAGAAGGAAACTGGGAAGAATTTAAAGGTAAAATTAAACAAAAATTTGCTACAATAACTGATGACGATTTGTTATTTGCAGAAGGAAAAAAAGACGAAATGATGGGAAAACTAGAACAAAAACTAGGAAAAACTAAAGAAGAACTACACAAGATTTTATCAGATAAATAGTATATTAAATTTGTTAAACTTTTAGCCACTTAAATTTTTTTTAGGTGGTTTTTTTATGAAAAATTTTTTACTTTTACGTAACCTTAACCAAAATATTTAAATGAAACTTTTTTTAAAATTTGACACCAACGAAATCATCAAGATTTTTCTCGACCAGCAATTTGATAAACTAAAAGTTTGTTATAGAACAATTGGTTTTGGAGAAATTGAAATTACAGAAAAATTAACAGATGACCATTATTTAGAATTAAAAAAATCTTTACACAGCAACGGAATTAATATTGTAGAAAACCAAAAAAGTATTTTAGTTCAAAAAATTAAAGATACCATTATGGAAATGATTCACTCTGATGATATTGTAAATGTAAAAAGTTCTGTATATTTAGCAGAGAAATTAAGTCACAGTTATGGTTACATTTCCAATTTGTTTTCTGAAGTTACCTATACATCAATAGAAAATTTTATTATACTTCAAAAAATTGAATTGACTAAGCAATTAATAATTTCTAACGAATTGAGTTTAACAGAAATTGCTTTTAAATTAAGTTATTCTAGCGTTGCCCATTTAAGTACACAATTTAAAAACACAACCGGAATTACACCATCTGCTTTTCAACGAATTATAGTTAAAAGAAGAGAAATCGCTAATACAAAATAAACACCATGCAAGAAGATTTTTTACACATAATGCTAGCAGATGATGATCAAGATGATAGAGATTTTTTCTCGGAAGCATTTGACGATTTAAAAATAAAAACAAGATTAAATTTGTTTAATGACGGTCAACAATTAATGAATTATCTATTAAAAACCGATTGCGATTTACCTCATATTTTATTTTTAGATTTAAATATGCCAATAAAATCTGGAATAGAATGTTTACTAGAAATTAAACAAGAAAAACATCTTAAAGATATTGCCATTGCAATTTACTCAACATCAGCATCTGAAGAAGATATTGAAGAAACTTTTATAAATGGTGCAAACATTTATATTAAAAAACCAAGCGATTTTAAAGTATTAAAAAAAGTATTAAGCGATATTGTAACCATAAATTGGCATTATCAAACTTCTGGATTAAATAAAGATAACTTTTTATTAAAAATGTAGTAGTAAGTATGAAATTCAATTTTCTTAATTCCTCATTATTCTACAAAATACTTTTTGTGTTATCACTAAGTGTTTTACTTTTTATATCTTCTATAACCTATAAGCATATAAATAATTTATCCAATTCTACAAATTCTGTAGTTCATAGCTACAAAATTTCGTTAGAATTAGAGCAATTAATTTCGTATTTAAAAGATGCAGAAACTGGTATTCGCGGATATGTAATTACTAAAGATGCAGTATTTTTAGAACCTTACAATGGTTCTAGAGAAAAAGTAAACAATTCATTTATAGCATTAAAAAATTTCACTAAAGACAATGTTTCTCAACAAGCTAACTTAAATATGCTGTATGTATTAATTAATAAAAGATATAAATTTTTTAATTACACATTAGAACATAACCTTAATATTGAATTATCAGAAGATAAAACGTTTAAAAAGAATTTTATTTTAGGAAAAGTTGTAATGGATTCTATTAGAATTCAAATAGATAAAATGATTGCAGCAGAAAATAAGTCTTTAGATATTAAAAATAAAGAATATGCCTATCAAATATATATTACACCTGTTTTTACAATAACCATAATTTTACTTACACTTATATTAATACTTTTATCTTTTTTTAAAATTAATAATGATGTTAAAAGACTTAAGCTTATAAATGATGATTTAATTTTCTCTAAAGCACGTATAGATCAAGCTGAAATTATTGGACAATACAGTAGTTGGATTTGGAATTTAGATACTGATAAAATGATATTTTCTGATAATCAATATAGATTATTTGGATGTGAACCACAATCATTTGAAGCAACTAACGATGTAATTCTTAATTACATACATGCAGATGATACCGTTTTAATAGAAAAAGTTATTCAAGATATTATTGACGAAAAAGATTTTAGTTCTGTAGATTTTAGAATTACTAGACAAGATACTGGCGAAACTAGATATATAAAATCTATTGGAAAATTAATTATTGATAGTTATGGTAAAAAAAATATTATAGGATCTAACTTTGACATTACCCAAGAATATTTTGCTAATTTAAAATTAGAAGATAGAAATTTAGAACTAGAACGAAGCAATAAAGAATTAGCATCTTTTAACCATGTTGCCAGCCACGATTTACAAGAACCACTTAGAAAAATACAAACATTTATTTCTAGATTTAGTGATGATGATAAAGCCAAAATATCTGAAAATGGTAAAAATTATATTAGTAAAATTGAAGATTCTGCCAACAGAATGCGAATTTTAATTGACGATTTATTGTTGTTTTCTAGAACCAATAAATCTGAAAAAGTATTTGAAAAAGCCGATTTAAATTTTATTCTTGAAAATAGTAAGCAAGAATTTTCTCAAGTAATTACGGATAAAAATGCAATTATAACATCAGATAAATTACCTTTTACAAATGTTATTCAGTTTCAAATGCAACAATTGTTTACCAATTTAATTGGAAATTCTTTAAAGTATTTTAATAAAAATATACCTTTAAAAATTAAAATAAGTTGTGAAACGATAATTGCCGATAGTTATCCAATACTAAATTTATCAACCAAAGATAAATTTTATAAGATTTCATTCATAGACAACGGAATGGGATTTGAACAAGAACAAGCCGAAAAAATATTTGTATTATTTAATCGTCTTCATCCAGCCAATGACTTTCCTGGAACTGGAATTGGACTTACCATTTGTAAAAAAATTGCCGAAAACCATAAAGGATTTCTATTTGCCGAAGGTAAAGTAGATAAAGGCGCAACTTTTAATTTATTTCTTCCAATAAATTTATAAATCTTATATAAATTTATGTAACATTTTTTATATTAATGGTAATCTTGTAACGAAATTCTTAGATCGTGTAACGAAAAATTTCTTTTATAATCGCAATTTTGTGTTGTGAAAATGAGAATTTTGAAGATGACATTTAATAAAAATAATAAATATTTTACAGTAAGAACAATTTCTGTAATGATATTTTTTATTTTACAAACTTCTTGTACCAATAAAAGTAAAAATTATTATTTAACTAATCAGGAGCAAGAGGAACTTGAAAATCAAGATAAAAAAATTGCAAAATTTTTAGTTGAGTCAACCAAAATAAATATTCAAATTGTAAAATTGTCTAAACAGGTTAAAGACAATTCAGCATCAGATGAAACTAAAGAATTATTTAAAAATCAAGAAGCTTCTACATTTAGAATTCAAAATGACATTACTAAAATAGCCGAAAAAAAGTTAATTACGTTACCGCTATTTAGTTCTGTTATTTTAAGTAAAAATGAAAAAGTTATAAAAGATTCTCAATTTATAGATGAACTAATAAATTTAATGGTTACCGAGGTTATGTTATTTGAAAAAATTAAAATTGATCTTACAGATGAAACAATAGTAGCTTTTCAAGAGCAATACAAACCCATTTTAGATAAAAATTTAGAAGAAGTTAGTACTTTAAAAGTTCAAAATTACTTAAATAATTAAACACAAAAACCTACTATGCAAAATTTGTTATATACAGTTGCCATAATATTTATAATCCTTTGGGCATTAGGATTTTTTGTTTATAGCGCAGGATATTTAATTCACATTTTACTAGTTATAGCTGTAGTTGCAGTTTTACTAAAAATAATAAAAGCAAGAGATCTTTAATACTAAAAAAAACAATATGAAATCGAGTAACGTACTTTTAGGATTTGTAGTTGGCGCAGCCGCTGGTGCTGCTTTAGGAATATTATTTGCACCAGAAAAAGGTTCAGATACAAGAGAGAAATTAGCTTCAAAAGGTGGAGATTTTTCAGATGATTTAAAATATAAATTCAACAATTTTATTGATGATTTAGCCGAAAAATCTAAAAGCTTATTTACAAAAGGAGAACAAGTTGTAGAAAACGGAAAATCTACAATTGAACAAATTAACAGAAATATTGTTAGTGAAGTTTAATCAAAAATTATCATATAAAAAAAGCTAGAAGTTTTAAATTTCTAGCTTTTTTTATTTCAATTATATTTTAAGTTTAAAAAACTTCGCTTTCTTTTAATTTTTCCATATTGTTTACCAATTGCAATTCATCAATTAGTTTCTGAATTTTTCCGTTCATTACGCCATCCATATCAAAAATATCCATACCAATTCTGTGGTCGGTTACTCTACCTTGAGCATAATTATAGGTTCTAATTTTGGCAGATCTATCTCCACTACTCACTTGAGAAGTTCGTTTTGTAGCATCTTCTGCTTCTTTCTTTGCCAATTCTTGTTCGTATAATCTTGAACGTAAAACTGTCAATGCTTTGTCTTTATTTTTATGTTGCGATTTTTGATCTTGACATTGCGCTACCAAACCAGATGGAATGTGTGTTAATCTCACAGCCGATTTTGTAGTATTTACAGATTGTCCACCTGGACCAGAAGAACAGAAAAAATCTACACGAACATCATTCATATCTATTTGAATATCAAATTCTTCTGCTTCTGGCAAAACCATAACAGTCGCTGCAGATGTGTGTACTCGTCCTTGAGTTTCTGTTTGTGGTACACGTTGCACACGATGTACGCCTGCTTCAAATTTTAAAGTTCCATAAACATCTTCGCCAGATACTTCAAAAATTACTTCTTTAAATCCGCCAGAAGTTCCTTCATTCATATCTACAACCGAAGTTCTCCAACCTCTACCTTCGCAATATTTAGTGTACATTCTAAATAAATCTCCAGCAAATATTGATGCTTCATCGCCACCAGTGCCAGCACGAAGTTCTATCATAACATTTTTAGCATCTTCTGGATCTTTCGGAATCAACATAAATTTGATTTCATCTTCTAGTTCTGGCAATCTATCTTTGGCTTCGTCAAGTTGCATTTTAGCCATTTCTACCATTTCAGCGTCGCTTCCATCGGCAAGAATTTCGTTGGCTTCTTTTATATTAGAATCTAACGCAATATACTCTTCGCGTTTTTCCATTAAACCTTTCAGTCCTTTATATTCTTGGTTTAACTGTACATAACGTTTTTGATCGGCAATAATATCTGGCTGAATAATTAAATCAGATATTTCGTCGAAACGTTGTTTTACATATTGAAGTCTGTCTAACATTGTATTTTTTATTTCGAGTGCAAATTTAGTGAAAAGTTTACATATTGAAGAGTTTTAAACACGAATTTCACGAATTATCACAAATTACTAATTTTAGAAATTTCACTAATTTTTAAAACTAAAGTTTTTCAATTTAATTTTTATTATTTTTACGAATTAAAATCTAATTTTATGAATTCAAAAACTTTTAATTTTTTAGTTTTACTGTTAGTTTTTATTAGTTTTTCTTGCAAAAAAATAGAAACTGTAAAAGTTGAAAAATATTTGAAACTTGAAAAAGCAAAATATCTCATTGGAAATTGGGAAAACCTAACACAAGATGCCAATTTTAATGAAATCTGGAAAAAAGAAAACGATAGTACATTTACAGGAATGAGTTATATAACTGTAAAAAAGGATACTGTTTTTTATGAAAATATTGTTTTAATACAAAAAAACGACTCATTATTTTACAATGTTTCTGTAAAAGGAGAAAATAAAGACAAAGCAGTTTCGTTTTATTTAACTTCTGATACTAATAATGCAATGGTTTTTGAAAATCCTAAACACGATTTTCCAACAAAAATTGCATATAAAAAAGTTTCCAATGACAGTTTAGTTGCTACAATTTATGGCACTAAAGATGGAAAAAAGATAGATGAAGCTTATCCAATGAAACGAAAAAAATAAAAAACTTATGACTAATTTCAGAATTCTTATTGCAATTTTATCACTTATCACACTTCAATCTTGCAATAAATATGATGCCAACGGACGATTAATTAAAGAATATGAAGAGTTGAATAAAGCCAAATTCTTGCTTGGCGATTGGGAAAAAACAGACAGCGTTGGAACTTTAATAGAAAATTGGAAAGTAGAAAACGATAGTACTCTTTCTGGAAATTCATTTTTTGTAATAAATAAAGACACCATTAGAAGAGAAACTATAGAAATGGTTCAAGATAAAGAATACCTATTGTATACGTCAACAATTGTTGGCGAAAATAATGATGAACCAATTCCGTATCAAATGACAAAAAGTACAGATAGTTTATTGGTTTTTGAAAATCCAAAGTACAGTTATCCTAAAAAAATTACTTATAAACTAACTGGCGAAAAACGAGTTACTGCGACTATTTCTGGAATTTTAAAAGGTAAAAATTCTTCTGAAAGTTATCA
Source organism: Flavobacterium sp. (assembly GCF_043760115.1). Classification (GTDB taxonomy): domain Bacteria; phylum Bacteroidota; class Bacteroidia; order Flavobacteriales; family Flavobacteriaceae; genus Flavobacterium. The sequence goes on along the minus strand of NZ_JAYUPK010000161.1, from coordinate 4,919 downwards.
ATTGGCTAAGATTAAGTAATCGAAATTTTACATTTAATTAAAAAATAATAGTTAAAAAGTTCTAATTTATTTAGAACTTTTTTTATATTTGTATTTGGAAATTTGTTTGTGGATATTGTTGGTAAGAAAATTTTGGAGAAACTCAAAAGGAAAAACAAAGGAAATATTCAATTGATTTCTGAAATTGATAATTTGATAAAAATCTTAGAAGAAAATGAATTTAAAAATCAATTAGAAATTAATAAATATCGTCCAGATGCAGATTGTGTTCACAAAGATGGATTTTACTTTTTCAATATAAATGTTCACAGAACTTTGATATTAATAGAGTTTGAAGAAAATGGCGAAGCTACAATTGTATGGTGCGGAAGTCATGACGAATATGAAAAAACATTTAAAAACAACAAGAATACTATCAAGAAATAGCTGAAAGATAAAGAATGGATTAATTAAATTATTGAATATGAAAACACAATCTTATTTAAAAATACTTCAAAAGGGTTTTATTTCTTCAGAATTGGAATTTGAAAAAGCACTTATTATTGAAAGAAAACTTCGTTTACTAATTAAAGAAAATCCAGAATTAAACGAAAGTAGAAATCAACTTAGAACTATTATTAAAGAATGTGAAAAATTAAATTGGGATAAAAACTCAATAATTTCGGAAGAAAAAATTGAAGAAAGTGATTTTGCAGAATTCATTGCTGAAAAAGAACGCAAGTTTTTAGCAAAAAGAAAAGAAATTATAAAAAGTAAATTAACTGAACTAGGAATAAATCAACAAGATTTAGGATTAATTTTAGGACATAGCAAATCTTATATATCAGAGTTAATAAATGGAATTAATCCTTTTAATATTAAAGATTTAATTATTATTCACAATTTATTTAATATAAAATTAGAAAGTTTAATTCCAACAACAATTCCTCAAAAAGAAAGTAGCAGAATTAAATCTTCCATTTTAAAAATAAATAAAACAAAACTTAAAGTGAGTAATTTCAATTTATAAATTTATTTAAATTAAAAATTAATATAAAACTTGTCAAACCAGACAAGTTTTTTTTACCCTATTTTTCTAAATATCAAACTCCTAAAAACAAACAATTGTTAATTATTTTTATTTATTCTAAATAAGCTTTGATAATTCAAAATGACGTTTTATATTTGCAACGTTATTTTTAATTATTCCAAATAAATGAAAAAGTTAGTTGTTTTATTAGTTGTTTTAAATTTTAGTTTTAGTTTTTCTCAAGAAATTATAATAGAAAATCAAGAAGATTATTATGTAGAAAACGATACCGTAAAAAGAAAAAAAGGTGAAGTTTTAAACGAAGTAATTATTATTTCAAATCCACAAAAAGAAAGCGTTGATATTGGAAAAAGTAAAATTAAACCTTTAGATTTACCACAAGCAACAGCAATTATTCAAAAAGAAACACTAGAACAACAACAAGTTTTACGAATTTCTGATGTATTAAAAAACACAAATGGTGTTTATGTTTCTGGTGCAAATAATGCATCTGGAAACAATCAAGAAGAATTTGGTTCTCGAGGATTTACCTTTAGCGGAAGTAATACTTTTAAAAATGGCATACGTTTTAATGGTTCTTTAATTCCAGAAACTAGTTCGTTAGAATCAGTAGAAGTTTTAAAAGGAAGTGCAGCTTTATTGTTTGGAAATGTTGGTCCAGGAGGAATTTTAAATTTAGTTACCAAAAAACCAAAATTCAATTCTGGTGGAGAAATTAGTTTTAGAGCATCAGAATATGATTTTTACAAACCAACTATTGATGTTTATGGAAGAATAAATAATTCAGAATCAACTGCATTTAGAGTTGTAACAAGTTACGAAAAAGGAAATAGTTTTAGAAATTCTGTTTCAAGTGAACGTATTTATTTTAATCCATCACTATTATTTAATTTGTCTAAAAAAACGTCACTTCTTGTTGAAGCCGATTATTTAAAAGATTCTAGAACTCCAGATTTTGGACTTACAACTATAGATTATAAAATTGTAGAATTGCCAAGAAATTCTTTCTTAGGATTTGATTGGGGAAAATTTAATTCCAATCAACAGAGTTTTACCACTACACTTTCGCATCAATTGTCAGATAAATGGCAACTTAAGGGAATTTATTCCTATCAAGGTTTTGAAACTAATTTACTTTCTAGCTTACGACCAAATGCAACAAATTTAGTTCAAGCCAATGGCGATTGGACAAGAGGTGTTCAAAAAAATGATGCAAAACAAGATTATTCTATTGCAGAAATTGATCTTACAGGAAATTTTAAAACTGGAAAAGTAAATCATAATTTTCTTTTAGGAATGGATGCAGATAGAAGTTTAACTAATACTGTAGCATTTAAAAACATAACCTATTACGATAAAATAAACATTTTTAATCCTACTCAAGTAATTGCAAAAAATGCAATTTATGCGACTACAATTATTCCAGAAATGGAATTAAATACCAACGCTGATGCAGAAATTAGAAGAGCTGGAATTTATTTTCAAGACATGATGGAATTGACTTCTAAATTCAAAGTTTTGGCCGGTTTACGTTACAGTTATTTAGAAAACACAACCAATACATTGACAGTTTCGTCAAATGCAAATGTTGAAGCTACAACCAACGATAATGTAATTTCTTCTAGATTGGGATTGGTTTTTCAACCTACTAAAAACAACTCAATATTTGCTAGTTATTCTGATTCATTTGTGCTGAATACTGGAACTGACAAAGATTTTAATGCGTTGCCAACATCAACTATTAATCAATATGAAATTGGTTTTAAAAACGAATTTTTAAAGAATAAATTATCCATTAACGTAACTGGATATTTAATAGATTACAGTAATTTGGCGCAAACTGATTTCTCAAATGGCAACGTAAATACCAACATAAAAGAATTGGCTGGCGCATACAGAAGCGAAGGAATTGAAGTTGAAATTGTAGGAAAATATAGAAATTTCAATATACTTGCAGGTTACAGTTTTAACGAAACTAAATATACCAAAAGCAACATTTTTGATAAAGGAACTGCGTTACGATTTACTCCGAAACACACTGCAAATGCAAGTGTTTTTTATACTTTTGATCAAAAATTAAAAGGTTTAGAATTGGGAATTATGTCTAATTATGTTGGCAACATTTTTGGTGGAAGGTTACGTCCAAATAATGCTTCAACACCAGCAGAATTGGCACGCAAACCAATTCCGGTTGATGGATTTTTACAATTTGATGCATCTATTGGATATACTTTAAAATCGTTAACATTGCGAGCAAAAATTAGTAATATTACCAACGCATTTAGTTATTATGTTTATGATGATAATACGGTTACACCAATTGCACCAGGAATGTTGTCTACAACATTAACCTATAAGTTTTAACCAAAAATTAAATCATTAAAAGTTAGAAACTTGCACTGCGATTTGGGATATTTTTATATTGGATTGATAATTTCGTTTGCCGTTTCTGGAATTTTAATGAATCATAGAGACAGTTGGCACGCCGAAAAATATACGGTTGAAACCAAAAAAGTACAAGTAAAATTACCAACACAAGATAAAATAACTGAAGATTTTGCTAAAGATTTGGGCAAGCAATTGAATATTGACGACAAATTTAGAAGATTTAAAGTTGAAGACGGAAAACTTAGAATTTCGTTTGAAAAAAATGATGTTTGCTTAGATTTAAAAACTGGAAAAGCAGAAATTGATTCGTTTATAAAAACACCAATTATCAGTTCTATGATAAAATTGCATAAAAACACAAGCAATTGGTGGATTTACTATGGCGATATTTTTGGAATTTCATTAATAACCATTGCAATTACTGGCACATTAATGATACCAGCAGGAAATTTTAGTTTTAAAAACCGAGGTTGGAAACTAGCTTTGGCTGGAATTATTTTTCCTTTGGTTATTTTGTTGTTTGTTTAGGTTGGGTTTTTTGTATATTTGGGATTGATAAATGCGATTTAGATATTTTATTGCGTTTATTTATGAGTTGGCAGAAATGGCTTTCGAAAATCATAAATAAAGTTTCATATCAAAAAATAATTATTAGATTTGTAAAAAAAATGAAAAATTTGGAATTTGAAAATAATATAGAAATTGGTTTGGGAATTTTTACAGTTCCTGACATTGCGTCTATATTAAATTTAAAATATTCCAAGGTTAATAGTTTATTGAATGAATATTGGGACAAAAGGTTTGCTAGTATTTATGGAGAAAAATATTCTTGGAAAGTTCATAATAGTAAAGCAGTAAGTTTTCATACTTTAGTTGAATTTTATATTTTTTTTCAACTTAAAGAAGTTGGTGTTCCAACTCAAAAAATTTTAGATGCACATAGCGAATTATCTAAATTATTTGAAACGGCTTTTCCTTTTGCAAGTTCTAAAATAATTAGCAAAATGAATTGTGTTGGGAAAAGAATTGTATTCGAAATAAGTGAAAATGAAATTATAAATTTAGATTCTACAAAACAACTAAATTTAAAATTCATAAAACTATTTGCTCAAAATTTAGATTTTGACAAAAATAACATAGCAAATAAATTTTATCCATTAGGAAAATCTAATAGCGTAATTGTAGATCCTGAACATCAGTTTGGTCAACCAGTTATAAAGAATACAAATATTTATCCGCAGACTATTTACAATCTTCATAAAGCGAAGGAAAGTAAAAAATTTATTGCTGAATCTTATGAAATTTCTTTAAAACAAGTTAATGATGCTATTGATTATTGTAAAAGTGTAGCATAATGACGAACATTTATATTGATGAAAATTTTTCACATCACTTAGCGGAAGGTTTAAATGTTTTTCAAAAACATCTAAATACTAATGAAAAATTACAAATACAAGTTTTATCAATCAAGGAAATATTTGGTAAAGGTGTAAAAGATGAA
>NZ_JAYUPK010000160.1:0-2185 GCF_043760115.1 Flavobacterium sp. | reverse complement strand
TTGCGAGTGCAAAAGTAACACTCTTTTTTATCTAAACAAGCTCTTTTTAAAAGTTTTTTTATTTTATTTTTTAAAACATTATAAATCCGAAGGTTACTGATAATAAAAATAAAATAATATTATAATAAAACCTATGAAGTTAATGGTAATGACATTTAATTATCATTAAATTACTTTTTATTTTGCCAAAAGTCATCTAATTCATCTAAACTTATTGGATTTGCAGATTTTTGTTCAACTAATCTGCCATTAACAAATGCTCTGTAAAGAATAGTTTCAATTAGATAATCTTCATTATCAACAAATGGTTCATACTTTTTCTTAAGATTAATATCAAAAAGCTTTGCTGTATTATTTGACCAAAATGCTTTCCAACCATTTTTATAATCTTTAATAAGATCAAAAGTAGTAAAACCTGTTTGGCGATAAATAAGTTTTACTAAAATCTGTCCTTGTTTTCTTGAAAGCTTTTTTAACTTTTCTTTAAATTCATTTTCCATATAATCTTCAATAATTTTGAAATATCTCTTTTTCTCTTTATTGGAATTCAATTTTTCTAAATTTTTATTCATTAAAGATAGTCTTTCTCCTGCAGTTTTTGCGAACGGATAAACTTTATAAACCCTATTTTGAAGTAGTAAAAACTGTTTCTTAGCTTCTGGATCCATCTTTTCTTTACCTATAAAAACTTCCTGAAGAAAAATAGTGTCTTTAAGTACAATATCATTTTCTATTTCTTCAATAACATCAACAAGAGAATCTTTATTTATCTGAGAAAAAGTATTAAAAGATATAATAAAAACCAACAACAAAAACTTCATTTTAAACATATGTAATTATTTTAATGTAAAAATATGCAATATCATTAACAAGTGTAATGCCAAATTTATAAATTCGCAAAAAAATAATTTTATGGCAACAAAATCAATCCTTAGTAAATCATCAATTTCATTTTTAGAAAAATATTTAAACAATCCATCTCCAACAGGTTATGAATCTGAAGGTCAAAAAATTTGGATGAATTATTTAAAACCTTACGTTGATACATTTATAACCGACACATACGGAACAGCAGTTGGAGTTATAAATCCAGAAGCACCTTTTAAAGTAGTAATAGAAGGTCATTCCGATGAAATTTCTTGGTATGTAAACTATATCACCGATAATGGTTTAATATATGTAATAAGAAATGGAGGTTCCGATCATCAAATAGCACCTTCAAAACGTGTAAATATTCATACCAAAAATGGAATTGTAAAAGGAGTTTTTGGATGGCCAGCAATACACACTAGAAATCGTGGTAAAGAAGAACCTGCAACGCTTCACAACATATTCATAGACTGCGGTTGCGAAACCAAAGATGAAGTAGAAAAATTAGGAATCCATGTTGGTTGCGTAATTACATATCCAGATGAATTTATGATTCTTAACGAAAATAAGTTTGTTTGTAGAGCAATAGACAACAGAATGGGCGGATTTATGATTGCTGAAGTAGCAAGATTATTGCACGAAAACAAAAAGAAATTACCTTTTGGATTATATATAGTAAACGCTGTTCAAGAAGAAATTGGTCTTCGTGGCGCCGAGATGATTACCCAAACCATAAAACCAAACGTAGCAATTGTTACCGATGTTTGCCACGATACTTCTACGCCAATGATAGATAAAAAAATTGAAGGCGATTTACAAATGGGTAAAGGTCCAGTAATTGCCTATGCACCAGCAACTCAAAATATTCTTCGTGAGTTAATTATTTCAACTGCGCAAGAAAAAGAAATCCCATTTCAACGTCATGCAACCTCTAGAGTTACAGGTACAGATACCGATGCTTTTGCCTACAGCAATGGCGGAGTTCCATCTGCATTAATCTCATTATCATTACGTTATATGCACACTACTGTAGAAATGGTACATCGCGAAGATGTAGAAAACGTAATAAAATTAATCTACGAAACAATTCTAAAAATAGAAAACAATCACAATTTTTCTTATTTTAAATAGAAGCAAATCAGTAGTTTAATCTATAATGGCAATTCCAGTTTTCCTTCCATAAAAATTGTAAAAAAACAATTTGTTATTCCAGTCAATCTGGGCTCATATCTTTGCATACAATAAAAAAGTGTGAAATACGTATCTTTGAAATAATATTAATAGATAAACAAAACCAAGTTGCCAAATTGTATCT
>NZ_JAYUPK010000159.1:0-34344 GCF_043760115.1 Flavobacterium sp. | reverse complement strand
CGAGTTGCAATTGCTAAGTTATAATCAATCTCTGGAACAGGATTAGCCATTGCAAAAACAATAGGATCTTTCGCCATTCCAACAAGCATTTCTGGTTTCAAGATATTTCCGGCAGAAAGTCCAAGAAAAACATCGGCATTTTGTAATGCTTCACCAAGAAGAATGTCTTTTTTTCCGTAAGAATATCTTTTTTGCAGTTCAGATAAATCAGTTCTATCTGTAGATAAAACGCCATCTTTATCGAACATTATTATATTAGGAAGTTGCACGCCAAGTAAAACATACAAATTAGCACAAGCTAAAGCTGCCGAACCTGCGCCAGAAATAACAATTTTAATTTCTGAAATATTTTTTTCTGCAAGTTCCAATGCATTTAATAAAGCAGCCGAAGATATAATTGCTGTTCCGTGTTGATCGTCGTGCATTACAGGAATATTCAACTCTTCTACCAATCGTCTTTCTATTTCAAACGATTCTGGCGCTTTAATATCTTCAAGATTTATTCCTCCAAAAGTTGGTGCAATATTTTTTACAGTTTCTATAAATGCATCAATGTCTTTTGTACCAATTTCTATATCAAAAACATCAATATCGGCAAATATTTTAAACAATAATGCTTTTCCTTCCATTACTGGTTTCGATGCTTCTGGACCAATATCACCAAGACCTAAAACCGCAGTTCCATTAGTAATTACAGCTACAAGATTTCCTTTGGCTGTATATTTGTAAACGTTATTTATGTCTTTGGCAATTTCTAAACAAGGTTCGGCAACACCTGGAGAATATGCTAAAGATAAATCTCTTTGTGTGGCATATTTTTTGGTTGGAACTACTTGAATTTTTCCTGGAGTTGGCTTGGCGTGATATAAAAGTGCTTCTCTACGTTTATTGTCTTTGTGCATTTTTTTATTTTTATTCTAACAAGCAAAGGTAAAAGTATCAGCGTAAAAAGGCAAGTTTTAATGGTTTTCTTTTAAACAATTAAAAACATAAATGAAATTAATATTCTATTGGTTTACAAAACTAGATTCTCTTTCAATAATTGAAGTTGCTAATTCGATAGTTTTTATTGTAAATGGTTTAGATTCTTTTCTTGCATTCATTTCTTCCATTAATAAATGGAACGATTGAACTCCCATTTCGTAACTTGGTTGATCAACAGTACTAAGTTTTGGAGTAATTACTTGCGACATAAACCAGTTACTAAATCCAATTAATTTAACTTGATTTGGTACTTTTATATTTACTTTATTGAAATAATCTAAAACGCCAACAGCAACCAAATCTGTAACTGCAAATATGCCATCAACATCTGGATGGTCTTGAATTATTTTTTCTGCAAATTCTTTTCCTTCATCAAATGTTACGTTTTTACAAGTGTATACCAAATTAGAATTATAAGGAATATTATTTTTCTCTAATGCTTTTTTATATCCTAAAAATCTATCAATAGCGTTTTGAGGATTTACTGGACCACGAATGTGTACAATTTTTTTACACCCATTATCTATTAAATGTTGAGTTGCTTCAAATGCTGCTTTTTGATCATTAATAATTACTTTAGAACATTTTATAAGTTTAGAAATTTTATCAAACATAACCAATGGAATTTCTCTTGCTAATATTTGTCTTAAATGTTCATCATCGTTAGATTCATTAGACAAAGAAATTATAATTCCGTCAACTCTTTTATTCAATAGCAATTCAATTTGTTTAATTTCTAACGCTAAGCTTTCGCCAGATTGCACTATAATAACTAGATAATTATTTTTTTCGGCTTCATCAATTATTCCATTAATAACATTTGAAAAAAAATGATGAACCACTTCTGGAATTACTAATCCAATTGTTCTAGATTCTTTTGTTCTAAGATTTACAGCAAAACTATTGGGAGTAAAATGCAAAGACTTAGCCAACTCTAAAACAGAATTTCTAGTTTTTTCGCTTACATCTGGATATCCTTTTAGCGCTTTGGAAACTGTAGTAATAGAAATTCCTAATTTGGTTGCAATTTCTTTTAAGGTTATGTCTTTCATTGGAAGAAATATAATCTAAAAACTTAATTTTAACATTATTTTAATAATTGACTAATGTATAACTAAAATTTGTAAAAGAATCATAGAAATTTAATAAAATTTATAACATTTCCTATTTCAATAAAAATGAAGTCGTTAAGTTTAAAATTTGAATTTTAAAAGTTCCTTTTTCGGCAATCCATTTTAAATCGTTGTTTACAAATTGCAAATCTTTTAAATTTAAAGTAAAGGTTACTGTTTTAGATTCGTTGGGTTCTAAACTAACTTTAAATATCATATTTCTTAATTTAAACCTCAAAGATTTAAAAAAACTTTGAGGTTTATAATTTTTTTATTCTGCGCCATCATTTATTGCTCTTGTTACCGCGTAATTTGCAACAGTTTGACCTAAAATAAATCCTTTTTCGCAATCGCTTCTATAATGAATTGCTCCAAATAACCTAGATTCTGATGCTTGTGCTGCCAAAGCTTGAAATTCTTGTGTTTTAGATGGAATTACGTGCGATAAATAAGTTGCTGCTGCTGCGCTAAAAGTGGAATGTCCAGAAACATACGCTGGAAAATTTGGAACACCATTTGTAGTTTTTATAGAAGGATCAACTTGGCTTGGACGTGGATTGAAATAAGTATATTTTGCATCCCAACAACTAATTGCAGCATCCATCATTGCTAGATTTAATAAAGCCATATTTCTTGCCCAACGTACTTCGCTAAAATACTGATATACAAATGCTTCATCGGCAATTTGATTCCAATGTCCTGGTGGCGTGTAGGTTCCAACTCCATCAGCCCAAAAACTTACAATTTGCATTCGTTCTCTAGTAGCATTTTCGCTATAATATTTTACTTCGTTTAATTCTGCCAAAAATTGTGCAGAAGAAGTTGATGGTGGTGCAACTGGTCTATTGGCAATTACATTGGCTGGCGTCATTAAAAATGATTTTACATTTCCGAATAATGGTAACATTGGTGGACGAACTGGTAATTCTAAAGAACGCCAAGGAGTTTGCCCATTTGCAATAGCATTAGTTTCTAATTGTGTCCATAATGCTTGGTTTCCAATTGCTGCTCCAGCACCATCAGATGCTGCTTTTGTAATAAATTTGCTTGCAATTTTTCTTCCTAAAATTACTCCAGCATCAACATCGCTTCTAACATTGGCTCCAGATAGTATTCTATATAATTTTTGCTCATCGGCTTTTTGTTGGATAAATGCAATTTCTGTAGGAAATAATAATTTTAAAATTTCAACTGTAACTCCAGCTAAAACGCCATCTTCTGAAGGATAAGAAGGCAAAGGACTTTTAGGAACTAAAACCTGAATGGTATTGTCTACCACAAATGGAGCAGCACGATTGTATAGATTTTTGTAATGCCAAGTTGCAACCATTGCGTCGTATTGTGCGGCGCTAACATAAGCATAAGCACGAGCCGCAAAAGGAGGATTTGAAAATGGAAATTGTGGATTGGCAAACGGATTGGCAGCAGAAGGCGCAGGATAAGTGCCATCAGGATTTTGATATGGTGGACGATTGTGTCTTGCGACTAACGTTTGCATAATTTCGTTCCAACGTAAAACAGCACCAACACTCCAATAATTTATAATTTCTTGTTGATCTGACGTAATGTTAGCTTGGTAACTTTTAATTTCATTAATTTCTGCTTTGTAAGCGTTTGTTGTAACTGCCAATGGTGCATCTAGCGAAAATTCATCTGGCGCAGTTAATAATAATGGTGTCCAAGTTCCAGCATTTGCATCTGGATTTGTTGGATTGAGCTGTGGATATTGCAAGTTTCGTTCTTCTAAATCATCGTTACAAGAAATTGTAAAAATGACAATCGAAAGCAACAAAAACTTCACTCCTAATTTATATATAAAATTTTTCATTGTTTTAAATTTTAGTTTCTTGAGTAGTTTTTGCTTTAGCATTAAAATTCATAATGTAAAATAATCCACCATAAAATGAATTGGATTGTCCTACGTTTCTTCCAGAAATGGTATGATTTGCACCTACAATTACTGAAAGATTTGGAATGCTTTGCAGATAATATTTTCCGTTAAAACCAATTTTTGCCATATTCATTGTGTTGCTTGGAAATGGCATATTGTTGGTAGTAATGTCAAATCCTCCTTTTTGTGTTATCCACGAGTCAAAAATGGCTTCGGCAATAAGTTTTTTTGTTCTATAACCAGTTCTAAAATTGAACGAAATTGCATCTGGAACATTGACTTCATTGGTGTAATGCATTTGATCTGAATAGTAGGTATTTCTATCAATTCTTATATTAGACCGTTTTACATAAGCTGTTGAAGCTGTTGCAAATAAATTCCCGAATTGATAATCGCTCATTATTCTTAAACTTCCCATTTTGCTTTTTGATCCAATACTTAAAGGCAAATAATCGGCAACGTAATTGGTTGTTGGAAACGAAAAACCGCCAAGTGCATAAAAAGAAAGTAAATTTTTCTTTATTTCTTTTTCATAGAACAAATATTTTAAGGTTAAAGACAAATCTTGCAACCCTTTTTGACCTTGCAAAGTTCCTGCAGAAGCTTTAGTAATTACGTAAGGAATTGAAAAAATTACGTTTAATTTACTGGTTATTCCGTAATTTCCATTAACTGAATATTTTTGGGTTGAAACAGTTCCAAGATTTAGATTTTCTCTTTTAAAAGTTCCTTCCCAATACTTGTCCCAACTGTTGTATTCATAAATTGCTCCTGTGCAAAAATATTTTTTTCCCATCATTATTGCGTCAATTTCTGTTTGACCAAATGATGAAATTGTTGCCGTAAAAAGACAACATAAATAAATGTATTTCATTAGTTTGTATATGTGTTTAATTAATTTTTTTAGGTTTTCTGAAAACAATTTAGCTTCATAAAATAATTTATAAAGATTTGAAATTTCAGATAAAAAAATTAAACTGTTTTTGGTGGCGGATAATTTAGAATTGAAAATCTAGAAAGAATTTTAGAGTTATAAATTAGAAATACAGCTTTTGGGGTAAAAAAAATAGTTTTAGAAAAGGTTAATTTTTCATAAGAATTTGACAAATAATCTTTGGCAAATGATTTCATTAATTTTTGAATTGGCGAATTTGATGCATCAGAATCTTTTTGAGAAGCGACTAGTTTTTTTAAACTTACGTCAATGGCATTTTGATTTTCTACTCCTAAATAATATAAATTTAAGACGTTATCTTTAATACTTTTTTTGAAAATATGATAAACCTTATTTTCTATAATTACGTTTTCGTTTACTTTTTCAATATCTGTATCTTCCATAAAAGAATACAAGGTGGCATTAAGTTTTATTACTTTGAATTTAGAATCTGGAGCATTTTGCATTGATTCTATCCAGCTTTGTTCTTTTTGATAACTTACAATCATATAATAGTCTACCAAGTTGTAAAACAAGGAAGAAATTAATGTAATTGTTAGTAAAAGTGACGCTGCTTTTTTCATTTTTTAAACCATTAAGATAGTAAGATTCATTAAGTTATTGATGTAATTAATAGATTGTTTTTTCAATTTTACGATACACGATTGATATGGTTGTAAAAGATAGTGTTTTTTTTAACCATTAAGATAGTAAGGTTCATTAAGTTAAATATTTATTTTTTCAATTTTACAACACATGACTGATAAGGTTGTAAAACAATATTTTTTCCTTCTGTTTTTAAAGGTTGTAAATTATTTATTAATTCTGTTGATAAAATATATCCAGTAGGAATTGCAATTGTACTATTTTCTTTAGTAAAATTTAACAAAATTAAGAAAGTTTCTTTTTCATTGCTTCTTTTGTAAGCAAAAACATTTTTGTTTTCTTTTTCTATTAATTCGTATTTTCCATAGACTAAAACATCTTTATTTTCTCTTCGTACTTTGGTCATTTTACGAAGATAATTTAAAATAGAATTTTCATCTTTATTAGCATCTTCAACATTTACAGTATTGAAATTTTTATTGATAGTAAGCCAAGATTTTCCAGTTGTAAATCCAGCATTTAACAAAGAATTCCATTGCATTGGCGTTCTGCCATTGTCTCTGCTTAAATCTGCTTGCATCAATAAGTAGGCATTTGCTGCGGCTTTACTTTTTTTCAATTCAATGTAATATCTGTTTCTTGTTTGTAAATCGTTGTACTCTTCAACAGTTTTAAATCGAATATTTGTCATACCAATTTCATCGCCATTATAAAGATATGGAGTTGCACGTTGGGTTAATAAAAAAGTATACAACATTTTAGCACTAGCTTCTCTAAATTCTGGTGCTTCATTTCCGTATCTGCTTACAGTTCGGCTTTGGTCGTGATTAGCCCAAAAAACAGTATTCCATCCAGAGTTTAAGAATTTTTCGTTCCATTTACTTACAATTTGTTTTAGACCTACAATGTTATGTTTATTAACATCATAAATTCCTTGGTCAAATTTATCTCTTCCCCAAATATTTCCTAATTCATCGTGGTACAAAGTATTCAATTCATTACATTCAGTATTTACATAATCTTGCACCTTACTAAACGGAATTACGCCACCTTCGCCAACAGTATAAACATCTTTGTATTTACTTAAAACTTGATTGTTCATTTCTTTTAAATAATCGTGAACCTTAGAATCCGCGCCATAATATCTAACAAATTGTTCATTAGTAAAATCTTTTGGCATTGTTGGCCAAGTAGTATCTTTAGCCATAAACGGAAACGCATCTAAACGGAAACCACTTACACCTTTGTCTAACCAAAATTTCATTATAGCATACATTTCTTGTCGAAGAACAGGATTTTCCCAATTCAAATCGGGTTGTTTTCTAGAAAAATAGTGCAAATAATAACTATTAGTTTCTTTGTTAAAACGCCAAGCATCAGCATTTTCATCAAATAGACTGTAGCGTTTTGGTGGTGTTCCTTTTTCTGCTGGCCACCAATGATAGTAATTGTAGTATTTATTTTCTCTAGATTTTTTGGCTTCTTTAAACCAATTATGTTCATCACTGCTGTGATTTATAACCAAATCCATAATGACTTTTATGTTGCGTTTTTTCATTCCGGCAAGCATTTCGTCAAAGTCTTTCATGGTTCCCATTTCGGTCATAATTGCTTTGTAATCACTTATGTCATAACCGTTATCATCGTTTGGCGAAGCACAAATTGGATTTAACCAAATGGCATCAATATTTAAACTTTGAAGATAATCCAATCGTTGTGTAATTCCTTTTAAATCGCCAACTCCATCTCCATTACTGTCTTGAAAACTTCGTGGATACAATTGATAAATTACTGCTTCTTTCCACCAAGTTGTTTCTTTGGAAGTTGAAGTTTCTGAATTTTCTTCTTGATTTGCTTCTTTTTTGCAAGAAATTATTAAAAATAATATACTTAAAAAGTAAAGTGTTTTAGTTTTCATATTTTTAAATTTTAATCCAAGTTAATTTGTGCCAAATACTTTCTAATGGACCTTGAGAATGCGTTTTGAGCCACCATTTACAAAATGCAAGGTTGAGTAAAAATAATATAATTCCGATAAATAAACACACAGTTGCGCCGGTATATTGGTACAATCCAAAACCATATTTATAATATAAAGTTGAACCTAAGATGGATTGTATGATGTAATTAGTCAAACTCATTTTGCCAAAAGGAATTAATTTTGACAATAAATTATGTGCTTTTTCTGAGTAAAACAAAAGTACAAATGCTGCAACCCAAACTACCATTAAAGTAAAGTTTGCCCAAGAGTTAAAAATTACTAAAAGTCGTGCTAGTTGAAATTTATTAGAAAAATAATCTGGTAAAAAAGTAACAATTGTAAATAATGGAATGAATATAAAAATAGCAACTCGTAAAGCAATTTTCCAGAAAAAAATATTTTTGTCTATTTTTGCAAAAAGTTGTTTTCTTCCTGCTAACATTCCTAACATAAATAATGCTGGCGCTTGAAAAAATCGTCCATTTTCCCAAGACCATAATAATGATGCAGTTTTTCCTAATGTTAGATTTCCTTTTATGTAATCAAAAAAGTTTCCGTTATTCATATACTCTGCAATTGCTTTGTAATAACTTTCAGATAAATTTGATGCTGGAATATAATCAGGATTCGATAAAATATAAAAAAACTTGAACCATTCTAAAGGTTGCAACATTAAAAATAATGCAATTATAAAAACTACTTTATTGCTTAAATTGCGAACTGGAATTAAAACTAAACCTAAAATGGCATACATTGTTAAAATATCGCCTTGATAGAAAGCTGTATTTATAAATCCAAAAACTAATAATAGCATCATTCTCCAGAAAAATCTTAACCTAAAATCATTTCCTTTTTTGGTTTGATTATCATTTTGAATATAAAAACTAAATCCGAAAATTAAAGCAAAAATGGCATATGCTTTTCCTCCAAATAAATAATATGCTGTTGCCATTACATTTTTATCTAACGTTTGTAGCCAATTTGGAAAATGTGTTGGTGTGTAATAAAACTCGAAATGTTCCATATTGTGTAACAGAATAATCGCCATTATGGCAAAACCACGAAGCGCATCTACAAGTTCTATTCTTTGATTTTTTAGCATAAATTGGTTTTTTATTTGTCATTTCGACAAAGGAGAAATCACATAACTTGAGCAACTAATGAGATTTCTCCTTTGTCGAAATGACAAAATAGAGAAAATTTATAATTCATAAACAACCGCTTGATAAGGAAATAATTCTGATGCTACTGTTGGATAATTATTAATTAAAATTGTAGCATTTTTTATATCAATTCCAGTATTTGGTGTTGCTTTATCTTTTGAAAAATTAAGAACAATCAACATTTTTTTACCGTTCAATTCTCTAGTATATGAATAAATTTTAGGATTTTTTTCGTCTAATAAAGTGTATTTTCCATAAATTAAAACTTCATTATCTTTACGAAGTTGCACCATTTTTCTGAAATAATTTAAAACAGAATTTGAATCTTTTTCTTGCGCTTCAGCATTTAATGTTTTATGATTATCGTTTATTTTCAACCATGAGTTTCCAGTTGTAAATCCGGCATTTGCAGAAGCGTTCCATTGAAAAGGCGTTCTTCCATTATCTCTTGCGCCACCAGTTTTTTGATTTTCTATAAATTGTTTTAAATCTCCTTTTGCATTTTTTACTTTTTCATATTCTGCCATTATTTCAATGTCGCGATAATCTTCAATTTTGTTAAATTTAATATTCATCATTCCAATTTCATCACCATTATAATAATAAGGAGTTCCACTCATCGAAAGTAAAAAAGTAGTTAACATTTTGCTTGAAATTTCTCTAAACTCTGGAGCATCATTTCCCCAACGAGAAACCATTCTTGGTTGATCGTGATTGCCTAAATAAATTGTTCCCCAACCTTTTTCTGCATACACTTTATCCCAATCTGAATATATTTTTTTGAACTCAATTAAATTCCAATTCGGATTCATTTTTTTATAAAATCCTTTTTCGTAACCTAGATTTACTCCTTCAAAATGATAACCCATATCAAGTTCTTTTCTATCTGCATCAACAAAATTAAGAGCTGTTTTTAAATTCATTCCTGCGCCTTCTGCCAAAGCCATACAATCGTATTTGCTCAACACTTGCTCGTTCATTTCCTTGAGATATTTATGCGTATTTGGTGCACTTGCCATATAAAAATCCCATCTTCCATCATATTTTTCATCTAATTCTTTTGGAGTAATTTCTGGAAAATTAGTATCTTTTCCAATAAACGGAATTACATCCATACGAAAACCATCAATACCTTTATCTAACCACCAACGCATCATTTTGTATATTTCTTGACGCAGTTTTGGATTTTCCCAATTCAAATCGGGTTGTTTGTAACTGAAATAATGTAAATAGTACGAATTAGTTGTTTTATCATAGCGCCAACCACTTCCATCGGCTTCAAAACTTCCTGGACGAAAAGCTGGTTTTCCTTTTTCTGCTGGCCACCAATGAAAATAATCTCTATATGGATTGTCACGTGATTTTTTACTTTCTAAAAACCATTTGTGTTGGTCAGAACAATGATTTACAACCAAATCCATCACTAATTTCAAACCTTTTTTGTGCATTCCTTTAAGTAAAGCATCAAAATCTTCCATTGTTCCAAATTCTTTCATAATAGTTTGATAATCTGAAATATCATAACCATTATCAGCATTTGGAGAACCATAAATTGGATTTAACCAAACCGTTGTAACTCCTAAACTTTTTATATAATCTAGTTTTTCTATAATTCCTTTTAAATCGCCAACACCATCACCATCTGTATCTTTAAAACTTCTTGGATATATTTGATATACAACAGCTTCTTTCCACCATTTTTTTTCAGATTTAGAATTTTCAGCAAGTTTTAAATCGGAATTTGAATCTTTTTTACAAGAAAAAAATGTGATAATAAGCAATAAAAATAAAGAAATTTTGGATTTCATTTTGTTTTTAATTTATGTGTTACAATAAAGTTATAATAAATCAGAATCTTGAAATCAATTCTGTATAAATTCATATTTAATAATCGAAAACGTTTTCGATTTTGGATAAAACTATTTTAAGTTAAAACTTTTAGGAATACCAAATAAAAAGGATAAGTTTGAAAGAATAAAATCTTAAAACTATGATTTCTAAAATTAAAATTCTTGTAGCATTCGTATTTGTTAGTTCTTCCATTTTTTCTCAAACAAAATCAGACGAATGGAATTTGGTTGCTACATCACGTCAAAATTATTTTGGTGCCACAATGGCGAATGGTCAAATAGGAATTGTAACTGATGATACGCCATTAAAAACTAAGGAAATTATTTTGAATGGCGTTTACGAAGCAAGTCCAGAAAATGGAATTAGTAGAATTGTTCGTGGTATAGAATTTTTAAATTTACACCTATATATTAATAGTCAAGAAATAAAATCGGACAATATTGAAAATTGGAGTCAAGTAATTTCTATGAAAGAAGGAATTAGTACCACATCATTTTCATTTAAAGACTTAGCAAAAATTGATTATTCCATTTTGGCCAATAGAGCCATTCCATTTTCGGCAATGGCAATAGTTGAAATTACACCATTAAAAGATATAGAAATAGTGGCCAATAACTATATGATTGTTCCTGAGGAATTGAAAGAGGCAAAAAGTCAATACCGTGTTTTGAAAGACAATCAATTTTTAATGCCCGTTTTTGGTACTACCGCAAAAACGCTTCGAGGAAAATATACTGTTGCAGCTTCTACCACTTTTTTATTTGATGGACAAACCGAAACGTTAAAACAAATTGGCGATGAAGTTGGTTTTACCAAAAAATTATTAAAAGGCAAAAAATATCGTTTTGCTATTGCTGGCGGAATTTGTACTTCTAAGGATGTTACTGATCCATTAAATGAATCCGAAAGACAACCCATTTTTGCTTTGCAAGAAGGAATTGATAAGCTGGTTACAAGACATAAAAATGCTTGGGCAGAATTGTGGAATACTGGCGATATTCAAATAGAAGGCGATTTAGATGCGCAACAAAGAGTTCGATTTGCATTATATAATTTATATTCTTTTGTTCGTCCAGAAAGTAGACAAAGTATTGCACCAATGGGATTGTCAAGTCAAGGTTATAACGGACATATTTTTTGGGACACCGAGCTTTGGATGTATCCATCAATATTGGTTATGCAACCAGAAATGGCAAAATCCTGTCTCGATTATCGATCTGATAGATTGCAAAAAGCCAAACAAAAAGCTTCTATTTATGGCTATAAAGGCGCAATGTTTCCTTGGGAAAGCGATGATACAGGCGAAGAAGCAACACCAACTTGGGCTTTAACAGGAATTTTTGAACAACATATAACATCTGATGTTGCTATTGCTTTTTGGAACTATTATGGAATGACACAAGATAAAACGTGGTTAAAAAGCGAATACAAAGTTTTGAAAGAAACAGCCGATTTCTGGGTAAGTCGAGTGGTAAAAAACACTGACGGAAGTTATTCAATATTAAATGTAGTTGGCGCAGACGAATATGCACAACATGTAGATGATAATGCTTTTACAAATGCATCTGCAATAGAAACTTTAAAAAATACAATTAAAGCGGCAACCATTTTGGGCGAACCAATAAATCCAAAATGGATTGAAGTTTCCAACAATATTGTAATTCATAAAAAAGATGGAATTACTCAAAATTATAAAGGTTATGATGGTCAAATGATTAAACAAGGTGATGTGAATTTATTGGCTTATCCTTTACATATTATTACCGATAAAACTCAAATAGAAAAAGACTTGGCCTATTATTCTGAAAAAATTGACAAAAAAGATGGACCAGCAATGGCACACGGAATTTTATCAGTTTTGTATGCAAGATTAGGCGATAAAGAAAAAGCTTATGATCATTTTGTAAAAGCATATCTGCCAAACAGTCGTCCACCATTTGGAGTTTTCTCAGAATCGGCAAACAGTAATAATCCTTATTTTGCAACTGGTGCAGGCGCAATGTTACAAGCCATAATTTATGGATTTGGTGGAGTAGAACAAACCGATAAGGGCTTACAATTTAATAAAGGAATTTTACCAAAAAATTGGAAATCGTTAAAAATTATTGGAATTGGAATTGATGAAAAAACTATAATTATCAAATAGAATTAAATTTTACTAAAAAATATTAATTTATTCCATATTTTATATATAAATCTAACGTTTTCACATTTATTTACTCCTAAAAAAACATAGTGTGTTTTTTTAGGAGTTATTTTTTATACATAATACAAATTTTAGTAGTTTTTTTATAGATAACACTTTGAATCGAAAACGTTTTCGTTATCACTATAACGTTTTCGTTGATGGTATCTTAAAGTTTTCATAAAATTAAGTTTAAGTTTGAAGTTCTATAAACAATTATTAACTAACCAATTTATTACAAGTATGAAAAATAGTCTACTCAAGGGCTTATTAGTTTTTCTGACTATGTTCTTTACAGGTGTTGCATTTTCACAAAGCGTATCTGGTAAAGTATCTGACAGCAATGGTGCGCTTCCTGGTGCATCAGTGACAGTTAAAGGAACTACTAACAGCCAACAAACCGATTTAGATGGAAATTTTAAAATTAATAATGTAGGTGAAAATGCCGTTTTGGTATTTAGCTACATTGGTCTAAAAACACAAGAAGTTACTGTTGCAGGAAAACCTACCGTAAATGTAACTTTACAGTCTGACCAACTAGAATTAAAAGAAGTAATGGTTATTGGTTACGGAACCGTTAAAAAGAAAGATGCAACTGGAGCGGTTGATCAGTTGAACTCAAAAAGTTTTGATAATCTCTCTGCTACTTCACCAGCAGATTTATTAAGAGGAAAAGTTGCTGGAGTTCAAGTTACATCTTCAAGTGGTGAACCTGGAGCAGCAGCATCAATAAGAATACGTGGAAATTCATCAGTTCGTTCTGGAAACGGACCATTAATTGTTGTTGATGGTGTTCCATTAGATGGTGGTGATATTTCTTCTGGAGGTGATAATATTTTAGGAACTTCAACTGCTAGAAATCCCTTGAATTTTATTAATCAAAATGATATAGAAAGTATGACAATTCTTAAAGATGCCTCTTCTACAGCTATTTACGGTTCAAGAGGTGCAAATGGTGTTGTGATTATAACTACTAAAAAATCTAAATCTAAAGAACCACAGCTAAACTACAGTAATTCTGTCGCATTTAGTAAACTTTCTAGCGATTTGGACGTAATGGACGCCGCTACATTTGTTAAAAATGGTGGGACTGATAATGGTTCTAGAGCTTACGACTGGAAAAAGAATATATTAAGAAATGGATTAACCATCAATCATGATGTCTCATTTTCCAAATCAACAGAAAATTCAAATACTCGTTTATCTTTTGGATCTTCTAATACTGATGGTATTGTAAGAAATACTGGATTAGATAAATATACATTTGCTTTAAATAATTCGAATGATTATTTTGGAGGTAATTTAAAAGTAGAATCTAAATTTAATTACGCTGGGATAAAAGATAATGCATCATTAATCTCTAACAACGCAGGTTTCATTGGAAACTTAATAGGATCTGCACTTTACTGGAATCCTACTAATCCTATTTATGATAATTCTCCAGATGGATATTTTAACCCTGGTTATGCAGTAGACAATCCTTCAACTCCTGCAAATGAAGGTTCGTATGGTAGTGATACTTATTTAAATCCAGTACAATTGTTAGATGCATACAAGGATTACACAAATACAAACAAAATTTTAGCAAGTATCAAAACAACGTTAAAATTATCCAAAAATTTAAATTATCAATTTTTATTCGGAGTTGAAGGATCTACATCTGTTAGAAAATCTCAATTGCTACCTTCAATTCGAATTCAAAATGTGGCACAAGCAACAGTACCAGCGTCAAGTCCAGAAGTTATTCGTTATGGTCAAGCTGCAATAATTAATAATAATAAGTTCAATAAAACCTTTGAACATACTTTAAATTACAATAAAACATTCAATGATAATTTTGTATTTGATGCATTATTAGGTTATTCTTATTATGACTACAATGCTGATGGAAGCGCATCAACAGGCAAAGGATATAATCCAGATCAAATAAATTTAATTGATAATATTGAAGGTGGTTTGCAAAATGAATTTAGAATAAATTCATATAGAAACAGAGTAGAATTGCAATCTTATTATGGTAGGATTAATGCAACTATTTATAAAAAAATATTATTAACTGCTACATTACGAGCAGATGGTGGTACAAAATTAGGTGCTAATAATAAATACGATTACTTTCCATCTGTAGGTTTGGGTTACAAAGTGATTGAAAATCGTGATGGACTTGTTAATGATTTTAAAATTAGAGGAAGTTACGGAACAACTGGTAATCAAGAATTTTCACCGAATTCAGCGCTTGGTAGAGCAGTTTATAATTTAAATGGAAATCAAAGTATTGAGAACAGTGCAAATGCTAATTTAAAATGGGAAACAACTGTTTCATATGGTATTGGAACAGATTTTACATTGTTAAAAAACAAATTAACTGGTTCATTTGATTATTTTAGTAGAGATACTAAAGATTTAATTTTTCCTGTTCCAATTTCAACCCCACAACCTGGTCCATTTTCACCAAGAAATGTAAATTTACCTGGTAATTTAATTAATACTGGATTTGAAGTATCTTTAAATTATAAAATAATTAATTCTGAAAAATTAACTTGGGATATATCAGCAAATTCATCATTTTTAAATAATAAAATGAAAAATTTCACAGGATTTATTCAAGCAGGAGCATTAAATGGTCAAGGTTTATCAGGAGCTTATGCACAAGTTATAACTGATAATGAACCTATATATAGTTATTATGTTTATGAATTTAGAGGTTATGCAGCAAATGGTTCTTCTATTTATGCAGATGCTGCTGGCAATGATTCTGGACTAGGTTTAGCTTCCAAAAAATTAGTTGGAAAACAAGGACTTCCAAAAATGAACATAGGATTTTCTACGAGTGCAACTTATAAAAACCTTGATGCTTCTGTTTCTTTTTATGGAGCATTTGGTCATTATTTATATAACAATACTGCTAATGCATATTTCTTTAAAAGTGCCTTTGCCGGCGGAAGAAACGTGCCAGAAAACATTGCTACTTCACCTCAATCTCAAGGAGATCCAAATTCACCATCTACAAAATATTTAGAAAAAGGTGATTTCCTAAGAATGGGCAATTTAACTTTTGGATACACATTCAGCGGAAGTGCTTTAGAAAAGATAAAAATAAAGTCAGCTCGTTTCTTTGTAAATGGACAGAATTTATTATTGTTCACAAAATATTCTGGATTTGATCCAGAAGTAGATACAGACAAATCATTAAATGGTGTTCCGTCTGCAGGTATAGATTATTTATCATATCCACGTTCTAAAGCTTTTGCTTTAGGATTAAATGTAACGTTTTAAAAAAAAAAAAATGAAAAGAAAAAATTTATTTAAAGGATTTCTATACTTAAGTTTAGTTTCCTTTGGTGTAAGTTGCACAGATTTAGAAGAAGAAGTATTAGATGGAGAATCTTATATTGATTCAAGTGGTACAACTAATATAAATCCATCGGCTGTTTTAGAATCTGCTTATAATGGTTTAAGAGATTTTAATGGTCAAGGTTTAATGTATGCAATGGATGAATTGTCAACTGACGCTATGGTTGGGCCAACTCGTGGTGGAGATTGGGATGATAATGGTTCTTGGAGACAATTACATACACATACTTGGGCACCAGATCATGTTGAGGTAAGAGGAGCATGGAATTCTTTGCTTTCAAATGTTTACAATTGTAATTTAGTAATTGAAAGTAGTACTGTAACACCATCACAATTGGTACAAGCTAGATTTTTAAGAGCATTTTATTACTATAATGTAATAGATTTATTTGGACAAGTTCCTTATAGACCCGCTGGTTCAAGTTTACTTGACGATCCAAAAGTATGGACAAGAACTGAAGCTACAACTTTTGTAATATCAGAACTTGAAGCCATTCTGCCAACACTACCAGCTAGAGTTACTGGCGATGCAAGTATTGCAAATATTGACGCCGGACATTTTTTACTTGCAAAATTATATTTGAATAAATCTGTATTTTTAGGCAGTTCATTTGCAGCAGGCGATATGACAAAAGTTGTACAACATGTTGATGCTATGACAAACAGTTTATCAGCTAATTATTGGAATAACTTTGCACCTAATAATAATACTTCAAATGAAGTTGTATTTTCGTCTAAAAATATTCAAGGTGGTGCTGGAGGAAATATGCAATCTAAATGGAGAATGGGAACACACTACAATCAAACCCCTTCTGGTTGGAATGGATTTGCTACTGTTTCAGAATATTATAATAGATTTGGTTCAACTGATACCAGAGCAAAATATTCTACACCTTCAATAATTTCTAACATAGGAAATCCTGTAGGGTTTAATGTAGGACAACAGTATGCTCCAGGTGGAGTAACTCCATTGCTAGATAGAAATAATAATCCTTTATTTTTCACACCAGCTTTAACATTAATTACCGATGGACTTACATTAGAAACTGCTGGTATTCGTGGGATGAAATATATTCCAGATCCAGGAAATCAAGGCAATCCTGATAATGATTTAGTATTAATGAGATACTCAGATGCTTTGTTAATGAAAGTTGAAGCGATTTTAAGAGGCGGTTCTGGTTCTGCAGGTACAATATTGGCAGATATAGCTACTAGATCTGGAGTTGCAGCTGCACCTAACACTTTAGATGGTGTTTATTTAGAAAGAGGAAGAGAATTATGGTGGGAAGGACATAGAAGAAATGATATGATTAGATTTGGCACATTTTTAAATTCCAGAGAATTGAAGCCATATAATTCTGATCCAAAATTCACTATATATCCAATTCCTGCAGATGCATTATTTAATGCAAATTTAAAGCAAAACCCAGGTTACTAAGAATTTTTGTTTAATATTTTTGTTTGAGTTTTTTTAATAAAGAGGGTATTTTTTACCCTCTTTTTTTTGTTTGATAATACTCCATTATTAGCAAAATTGTATTAAATTGTGCTCACATATTACTTTACCAATTTACCTAAATTATGTTATCCCGAATTATAAATACATTCTTTATTATTTTACTATTTTCAAGCTGTTCCAAAGATAAATTTGAAAATAATAATGGCTTATTTACAAAATTAGAACCTTCTCAAACAGGAATAGATTTCATCAACGAAGTAAAAAACGGTGAAGAAATGAACATCTTTAAGTATAGGAATTTCTATAATGGTGGCGGAGTTGCTATTGGTGATATAAACAACGATGGTTTATCTGATGTTTATTTTACTTCCAATCAAGGTAAAAATAAATTATACCTTAATAAAGGAAATTTTAAATTTGAAGATGTTTCAAAAAAAGCAGGTGTTGAAGGAACCAAATCTTGGTCAACAGGAGTTGTAATGGTCGACATAAATGGTGATGGATTTTTAGATATTTATGTTTGCAACGCAGGAAATTCAATAGACGAAAAAAGAAAAAGTGAACTTTTTATAAACAACGGAAACCTAACTTTTACTGAAAAAGGAGACGAATATAATCTTGCAGATACCGGAATTACAACACACGCAGCGTTTTTTGATTACGATAAAGATGGCGATTTAGATTGTTACATTCTCAATAACAGTTTTATTCCTGTGAGTAGTTTAAATTATTCTAACAAAAGAGAATTACGTGATAAAGATTGGGATGTAAATCCAATTTTAAAAGGTGGTGGCGATAAATTATTACGAAACGACAACGGAAAATTTATCGACGTAAGCGAAAAATCTGGAATTTATGGAAGTTTAATTGGCTTTGGTTTAGGAGTAACAGTGGGCGATGTTAATGGCGATTTATATCCAGATATTTATATTTCTAACGATTTTTATGAACGTGATTATCTTTACATAAACAATAAAAACGGAACTTTTTCTGAACAAATTCAAAATTGGGCAACCCATTTGAGTCAATCGTCAATGGGCGCAGATATGGCAGATGTAAACAACGATGGAAAAGCTGATGTTTTTGTTACAGATATGCTTCCAGAACCAGACAATCGCTTAAAAACCACAACAAGTTTCGATAATTATGATTTATTTTCAAGAAAATTAAACCTTGATTTTTACAATCAATATATGCAAAACACGTTGCAAATTAATACTGGTGACAATCATTTTAATGAAATTGCAAATTATGCAGGTGTAGCAAAAACCGATTGGAGTTGGGGCGCACTTTTATTTGATATGGACAACGATGGTTATAAAGATATTTACGTTTGTAATGGAATTTACCACGACTTAACCAATCAAGATTTTGTTGATTTCTTCGCCAACGATGTAATGCAAAAAATGGCAATTACTGGCAAAAAAGAAGAAATGGAAAACATAATTAACAAAATGCCAAGCACACCAGTTTCAAATTATGCTTATAAAAATAATAATAATTTAAAGTTTACAAACGAAGCTCAAAATTGGGGTTTGGCAACGCCAAGTTTTTCAAATGGAGCAGCTTATGGCGATTTAGACAATGATGGCGATTTAGATTTAATTGTCAATAATGTCAATATGCCAGCATTTGTATATCAAAATAAATCTGAAAAAAACAAAGACAATCATTTCATAAAAGTAAAATTAAAAGGCGAAGGTCAAAATAAATTTGCAGTTGGAAGTGTAGTAGAATTATTTTCAGGCAAAGAAATTATCCGTCAAGAATTGATTCCAACTCGTGGTTTTCAATCTTCTGTTGATTATGTAATGACTTTCGGAATTGGAACAAAAAAAATTGATTCACTTCAAGTTATTTGGCCAAACGGAAAATTTCAAACAATCAAAAACATCAAATTAAATACAACTTTGAATTTGAATAGTATCAATGCAAAAGCAGCTTATATAATCAAATCTGAAAAAGTAAAACCGTTATTTTCAGAAATTCCAAACACCTTAACTAATCATAAAGAAAACGATTATATCGATTTTGATTATGAAGGATTAATTGCTAAAATGCAATCTCAAGAAGGACCAAGTTTGGCGATTGCAGACATAAATGGAGATGGAAACGAAGATGTTTTTATTGGTGGTGCAAAAGAAACTTCTGGAAAAATTTATCTCAATAATGGAAAAGATAATTTTACTTTAACAACGCAACCTGCATTAGAAAGTGATGCCATTTTTGAAGATACTGCAGCAAGTTTTTTTGATGTAGATAATGATGGTGATCAAGATGTAATGGTTGGTTCTGGAGGAAATGAAAAAGCCGATCAAGCCAATTATAAAAACAGATTGTATCTCAATAACGGAAAAGGAATTTTCACTAAAAGCACTACTACTCTTCCAACAACTAACAGCAATGTTTCTGTAATTGCGCCTTATGATTTTGATAATGATGGCGATATTGACGTTTTTATTGCAAGTTTATCCGTTCCAGGCGTTTACGGAATTACACCAAAACAATTGTTATTAGAAAACGATGGCAAAGGAAATTTTACCAATGTAACCGAGAAAAAAGCTTTCAAATTGAATGATATCGGAATGATAACTGATGCTATTTGGGAAGATATTGACAACGATACTAAAAAAGATTTAATTATTGTTGGCGAATGGATGGCACCAGTAATTTTTAAAAATACAGGAAGAAGATTAGCTGAATTCAAGAATAATCTAACCGAAGAAAAAGGATTTTGGAACTCCGTTGCTTGCGTAGATTTGAATAATGATGGTAAAAAAGATTTGATTTTTGGAAACAAAGGAACGAATACTTCCTATAAATGTTCTAAAACAAATCCAATAAAATTATTTGTAAACGACTTTGATAACAACGGAACAATCGAACAAATTTCAACACAAACTATAGACAGAAAAGACATTACGCTTCATATGAAAGGCGAATTAGCGAAACAAATTCCGTCCATAAAAAAGAAAAATTTAAACTATTCTGAATATGCCAAAAAATCATTTCAAGAATTATTTGATGCTGATGTCGTTTCCAATTCCATTCAAAGAACAGCCAACATACAAGAAAGTATCATTGCAATAAACAAAGGAAACGGACAATTTCAAATTAAAGTTTTGCCCAAAGAAGTTCAGTTTTCAAGCGTAAATGCAATTTGCACAATGGACATCAACAAAGATGGAATTTTAGACATCATTCTTGGTGGAAATCAATACGAATTCAAACCACAATATGGTCGTTTAGATTCAAGTTTAGGAAGTGTTTTATTAGGGAATAAAAACGGAAATTTTTCTTGGATACCAAATAATAAATCTGGGTTTTCAATAAGTGGCGAAGTTAAAGCAATTAAAATTATCAAAACAAAAAACAATTCTACTACAATAATTGCTGTTGTAAATGACAATAAACCAAAAATATTTAAACGCAATGACTAATTTTCTCAAAACAGTACTCCTACTTTTTATCTTAACAAGTTGTTCGGATAAAGAAGAAAAATTGTTTGAAAAATTACCCTCAAGCAAGACAAATATAACTTTCAATAACAAGTTAGACGAATCAAAAAATATTTCAATTCTAGATTATCTCTACTATTACAATGGTGGTGGCGTTTCGCTTGGCGATATCAATAACGATGGTTTAGTAGATATTTATTTTACTTCCAATCAAGGAAAAAACAAATTATATTTAAATAAAGGCAACAATAAATTTGATGATATTTCAATAAAAGCAGGTGTTGAAGGACAATCTGATTGGAATACTGGAACCACAATGGCTGATGTTAATGGCGACGGATTTTTAGATATTTACGTTTGTGCAGTTGTCGGAATCAACGGTTTTGAAGGTCATAACGAATTATTTATCAACAACAAAAACAATACTTTTACTGAAAGCGCAGCCGAATATGGTTTAGATTTAGACAATTATAGTTCGTCAGCAGCTTTTTTTGACTTCGATTTGGATGGCGATTTGGATATGTATCTTCTAAATCACGCTGTACATTCAGAAGCATCATATGGAAATGCTGATATTCGCAACAACAGAAGTTATGAATGTGGCGATAAATTATTTCAAAATAATCATGGAAAATTTATTGACATTAGTGAAAAAGCTGGAATTTTTGGTGGCGCAAACGGTTATGGTTTAGGAATTGCGGTTTCCGATTTTAATTTAGATGGTTTTCCAGATATTTATATTACCAACGATTTTCACGAAGACGATTATTATTATCTCAACAATGGCAACGGAACTTTTTCTGAAAGTTTGAAAAGTCACTTTGGTCACACCAGTCGTTTTTCAATGGGAATAGACGTTGCCGATGTAAATCACGATAATTTTCCAGATATTATGACGTTGGATATGCTTCCGCAAGATGAAAAAGTATTGAAATCTTCACTTGGCGACGACAATGTTCAAATGTTTAAAATGAGAACTGAAAAGTTAGGTTATCATTGCCAATATACAAGAAATATGTTGCAAATAAATCAAGCTGGAAACAACTTTACAGAAACGGCTTTGTTAAGCGGAATTGCAGCTACAGATTGGAGTTGGAGTACACTTTTTGCCGATTATGATCAAGATGGCGAACAAGATATATTTGTGGCTAATGGAATTTCAAAACGTCCAAACGACTTAGATTATGTAAAATATTATTCTAATGATGAAGTAAAAACCAAAATCACTTCTACAAAATTATTAGACAAAGAAGCATTAAAAAAAATGCCAAAAGGAAACGTAACCAACTATGTTTTTCAAGGTTCCAACGATTTGATTTTCAAAGATAAATCTAAAAACTGGATAGAAAATGATTCATTAATTTCCACAGGAAGTGGTTATGCAGACATTGATAACGATGGTGATTTAGACATAATTACCAATAATTTAAACAGTGAAGCTTCTATTTATTGCAATCAAATTAATGAAAAAGCGAATTATTTAAAATTGAAATTAAAATTTGTTGGTAAAAACACGTTCGGAATTGGAACTAAAGTAATATCCTATTCTAAAGGAAAAATGCAGTTTAAAGAATTGCAAACTACAAGAGGATTTCAATCTTCATCCGAGCCAATTATTCATTTTGGGTATAAAAAAGATACAAAGGTAGATTCACTTCTTGTGATTTGGCCTGACAAAACGTTTCAGACTTTAAAAAATATAAAAACAAATCAAACGATTGAAATTAAAGCAAATACTTCAAGAAAACCATTTGACTACGCAAGATTACATCCAAAAACAAATCCAATTTTTACAAAAGTAGAAGACAATTTAGGAATTAATTTTACCCATCAAGAAAATGATTATGTAGATTTTGTATTTCAAAAATTAATTCCATACCAACGTTCAGATCGTGGACCAGCAACAGCAATTGGCGATTTAAATGGCGACGGAAAAGACGATATTTTCTTTGGTGGATCAAAAGATATTCCTGCTCAAATTTACATTCAAACTGCAACTGGTTTTGTGAAAAAATCTTATCCAGAAGTAGAAAAAGATGCCATATTTGAAGATGCTTCTGCAATAATCACCGATTTTAATAATGACAAAATAAACGATTTATTTGTAGCTTCTGGTGGCGGACAAAATGCAGCCGACTTACAATCAAGGTTATATTTTGGAAATAAAAATCAGTTAACTAAAGCTACTTTGCCAGCAATTGCTCAAAATGCAGCGGTTGTAAAATCGTTTGATTATGATAAAGATGGCGATTTAGATTTATTTGTTGGAAACAATTCTAGAAACAACCGTTTTGGAAGTCCATCAGATTGCTATTTATTAAAGAACGATAAAGGAACGTTTTCGATAGTTAAAAACAAAACTTTTTCGGAAATCGGAATGGTTCAAGACGCTACTTTCTCAGATTTTAATAACGATGGAACTACTGATTTAATTGTGGTTGGCGAATGGATGAAACCTACTTTTTTCGCAAATAAAAATGGAAAATTTACTGATGTAACTTTAACAATACATCCAGAAAAAAATAATGGTTTATGGCAAACTATTCTTCCTTTTGACATTGATAAAGATGGTGATTTAGATTATTTATTGGGAAATTGGGGAATGAATTCGAAGTTTAAAGCAACGTCAGAATTTCCAATGAAAATGTATTTTGATGATTTTGACACCAACGATTGGTACGAAACAATTGTAACTGTAGAAAAAGATGGGAAATATTACACCACAATGGGATTGGATGAATTGGCTGAACAATTTAGCGGTTTAGTAAAGAAAAAATTTAATTCTTATAAAGAATTTGCAGGCAAAACTGTAGAAGAAATATTTGATCCAGCTTTGCTTGCTAAAGCGAAATTATATGAAGTTCACAATTTAAAATCGGGTTATCTAAAAAACAACAAAGGCAAATTTACTTTCGTTCCGTTTTCAAATGCATTACAAGTTAGTCCGATAAATGCGTTTGTAAAATCTAATTTTGATTCAGATAAAAACGAAGAAGTTTTTGCAGCCGGAAATTATTTTGGAGTTACACCGTATCAAAGTCGATTTGATGGATTTTCTGGAGCATTAATCAAAAATGAAAAATCAATCACATTAGGAAGTAAAATTGGAATTGATTTTTCGCAAAAAGCTGTTCGCCATTTGGATGTCATCAATTGTAATGGTAAAAAATATATGTTGTCAACCATAAACAATAAGAAAGTAGAAGTTTATGAAATTTCAACAAACCCTTAATTTCCTTAACTATCTCCTATGTTTACAAAGTTATAATTTTTGAGTACATAAAATTTATAAATTTGAATATTAAAGTGAAAAATAATGAGAGTAGATTAATTACTAAATAACTCTAGAAGTATATTGACATTAAGAATTTACCTCATTATTTTTTATCTTTTAGAGTCTGAACAGAATGTAAGGAATTAGACAAGTTTTAATATCCAGAATATCCAACTAGGAGAAAAGACGAAGGAAGATTCATCACTTTATAAATTTAAATATAAAAGTTATGAGAGCATTAAAACAAGTTTTAGGAATTGATGTAGCACAGAAAGAACTAGTTGTTACTTTGGGTAGAATGGTTGAAGATTTATCAACTGAACTGTATGCTTACAATGTTTTTAGCAATACAGAAAAAGGATTTATCGAATTATTGAATTGGGTAAAGAAAATAACTAAAGATGATCTAGAAGTTCTTTATGTTATGGAAGCTACAGGTGTTTATCATCAGAAGTTTGCTTATTATCTTGACCAAAATAATTATAAAGTTAGTAATGTTTTGCCAAACAAAATAAGTAATTACATTAAAACTTTAGTTATTAAAACAATAACGGATAAAACTTGTTCTCAAGCCATTGCACAATTTGGATTGGAGCGAAAATTAGATTTATGGAAACGCCCAAATGGAGTTTATAAAACGCTACAACAATTAACAAGAGAACGAGATCAAATAGTATCAGAAAGAGTGGTTGTTAAAAATCAATTACACGCAGAAAAATCAGAAGCAGAGCCAAATGATAGAAGTTTAAAACGAATAAAAGAACGAATATGTTTTTTAAATTCTCAAAAAAGAAATTAAAAAGGATATAGAACAAATAATAGAGACTAATTCTTATTTAAAAAAAGAAATAGAAAATATTATTACAATTCCAGGAGTTGCAGAATTATCAGCAGTTATTGTATTAGCAGAAACTAATGGTTTTGAATTAATACGAAATAAAAGACAGCTTACAAGTTATGCAGGATTAGATGTAAAAGATAAACAATCAGGAACATCAGTAAAATCAAAACCAAGAATATCAAAAAAAGGTAATAAAAATATACGAAAAGCAATGTACTTTCCAGCATTGACAGCAGTTAGATGGGATGATAATTTTAAAGAAATGTATGCTAAATTAGTTTCTAAACAAGGAATAAAAATGAAGGCGCTAGTTGCGGTTCAAAGAAAATTATTAGAAATGATTTATACAATTTACAAAAATAAAACACCATATGATAAAAACTATGAAATCAAAAAAAGCAACAAAAAAAATAGCGTGCAAACACAAATGGCTTAAACACGCTATACAGTCTAGTTCTATGACTGACTTAGAAGCAAATTTACAAAAAAATTAATATTTTAATTGGAAATCAACACAGAATCTTAATGGTTTAAAAAATAACTAACAACAAAATACAAAACCTTAATTTACTTAACTGACTTAATGGTTTAAAAAATAAAATGGTTAAAAATAAACAATAATGAAATCTAAACTTTTAATACTAACGATACTAATTGTTCTTGTTTCTTGTAAAAAAGAAACAAAAATTGTAGTTACGCCAGAAGAATACGGAGCATCAATAGATAATGTGACGCAAATAATCATTCACGATATTTTTTCGCCACCAGTGGCAAGTCGCATCTATGCTTATCCAAACATTGCTGCTTACGAAGTAATTGCGCAAAATAACAAAACCTATAATTCACTTCAAAAACAATTAAAAGGTTTAGATTCTATTCCTGTTTTGGATGAAAAAAGTGGTGTAAACAAAAATGTTGCAGCACTTGTTGCTCATTTAGAAGTAAGCAAAACGTTAGTTTTTTCAGAAGATTTAATAGAAAAATTCAGAGATAGTTTGTATACAAAATGGCAAAACCAAAACGAAAAAGAATTCGAAATTTCTAAAGAATACGGATTAAAAGTGGCTGAAAGAGTAAAAAAATGGATGGGAAAAGACAATTATAAACAAACTAGAACTTTACCTAAATACTCTGTTTATGCTAACAAACCAGAACGTTGGCAACCAACTCCACCAGCTTATATGGATGGAGTTGAACCACATTGGAGCGAAATTAGAACTATGGTTATCGATTCATCATCACAATTCAAACCAGCTCCAGCTTTGCCATATTCTACCGATAAAAATTCACCATTTTACAAACAAGTTTTAGAAGTTTTTGATATTAGTAAAATGATGATTGAAAAAGGTGATTCATCAGAAGAAATAAAAATAGCCCAATTTTGGGATTGCAATCCTTATGTAACCGTAAATCAAGGACATATGATGTTCGCCAAAAAGAAAATTACGCCTGGTGGACATTGGATGGGAATTACAAAAATTGCGTGTAAAACATCAAAAGCCAATTTTGAAAAAACCGTTTATGCTTACACAGCCACTTCCATTGGATTGTTCGAATCGTTTATAAGTTGTTGGGACGAAAAATACAGAAGTAATGTTGTTCGACCAGAAACTGTTATTAACCAATCAATTGACGAAGATTGGCGACCATTATTACAAACGCCACCATTTCCAGAATATACTAGCGGACATTCTGTGGCATCAACTTGTTCGGCAACTGTTTTAACTTCCGTTTTTGGGGATAATTTTGCCTATTTAGATGATACTGAATTGCCTTTTGGATTACCAAGTAGAAGTTATAAATCTTTTTTTCTTGCCTCAAAAGAAGCTTCTATGAGTAGATTTTATGGCGGAATTCATTACAAAGCAGCCATAGAAAATGGCATCGTTCAAGGTTCAAAAATTGGAGATTATATTGTTAAAAAATTAAAATTTATAAAATAAAATGTTTCAGAATAAAAAATTACTATCCGCATTTGTTATCTTTTTATCCTTTTTTTTAATTTGGTATTTATTTATAAAGAAAAGTGATTATACCATAAATTTTAAAGCAAAAGCCGCCACAAGAACCATTTTTCAAGGCATTCAAGATTGGTCAAAAGAACAATCAAAAACTGCTAATCTAAATTATAAAACTCTTGAAAAAGAAAATTTCAATTTTATAAAACAAGAATTAATCACTGGAAACAATTCTTATATTTATTCTTGGAATATGAATACAATCAACGATTCTATAACTCAAGTTAGTGTTGACATAAATGAAAAAAATGCAAGTATTTACAACCGATTGACTGCGCCTTTTTTCAACACAAAGTTCAAACAAGAACAGTTAAAAAAAATAGAAGATTTTCGTGATGGATTGAACCGACATTTAAAAACCCACAAAGTAAAAATTGATGGAATTGGAACAACTGAAGAAACTTTTGTAGCATACATTAATCTAAAAAGTGTGACACAAGAAAAAGCACAAACAATGATTATGAATGATGGAAAAATAACTGGCTTTCTTCATAACAACAGCATTAAAATTACTGGAAAACCTTATTTAGAAGTTGTAAGTTGGGATGAAAATAAAGAAATTTTAGCATTTAATTATTGCTTTCCGATTGATAAAAATACTAAAATTATTGAAGATTCAATTGTTAAATTTAAGACAATTCCGGCTTTGAAAGGACTTACGGCAACTTACAACGGAAATTACAGAACATCAGACAGAGCTTGGTTTACCTTGATTGATTATGCTAAAAACCACAATTATAAATTGAACAAAAAACCATTAGAACATTTTTTCGCAAATCCATTCAATGGAGGAAATGAACTAGAATGGGAAACTAAAATTATTATTCCATTTGCAAAGTAATAAATTAATTAGTTTAAACGATTGAGATAGTAGAAAGTATAGTTGAAAAATTTAATACTTTTGGAAAGTAATAAAAACTTAATGAACCTTAATCCCTAAATAGTTTAAAAAAATACTTGAAAACAAATAGCAATTTACGAAAACGTTTTCGAGCTAATTGAAGCATTATTTTGTACTAAATCAAAAAAAAATACCACTTCTACTCTATTTTTGAGTGTTAGAAAAGTTTGAATTTAGTTCAAGTTAGAAATTTAGTTATAAATCAATAGTTTCCATATCTTTATGACGTGGAAACTATTTTAGTTCAAATTGTAAACTGTATATGAGTGTAAAAATAAAATTAAGTTTTTGGCAAATTATCAATATGAATGTCGGTTTTTTTGGCATTCAATACAGTTTCGGATTACAACAAAGCGCAGTAAATCCTATATATGATTTTCTTGGCGCAAATCCTGATCAAATTCCACTACTAAATCTCGCTGGACCAATGACTGGTTTATTAATTCAACCCATAATTGGAGCTTTAAGCGATAAAACTTGGCATCCTAAATTTGGAAGACGCAAACCATATTTTTTTATTGGAGCAATTTTATGTAGTCTTTGTTTGTTTTTATTTCCGTTTAGTAGTTCTTTATGGATGGCAGCAGGTTTATTATGGATTTTAGATGTTGGCAATAATACTGCAATGGAACCATATCGTGCATTTATTGCAGATACACTTGATGAAGAGCAACAACCTACAGGTTTTCAAGCGCAAAGTTTTTTTACTGGTTTTGGACAATTTTTATCTTATATTTCACTGTTTATATTTCCAATGATAATTGTTGGATATACTGGTTCATTACCAAATTGGATTTTTGGATCATTTTTTTTAGGCGCAATACTTTCAATTTCTTCAATTTGGTGGAGTATGAGTAAAACCAAAGAGATACAACCAACGGATGAAGAAATTGCAGTATTAAGAGCAAATCCAATAAATATTTTTACACCATTTATAGAAATTCATAAAGCTATTTTAGAAATGCCTAAAGTTATGTGGCAATTATTTATAGTATATTTTTTTCAATGGTATGCCTTAATGTGCTATTGGCAAAACAATGCTAAAAGTATGGCACTTTCGGTCTGGGATGCAACACCTAAACAAACTTCTTTATATGATAATGCAGTACAATGGAATGGATTAATAGGTGCATTTGGATTTGTTATTACATTTTCAGTCGCTTTTTATTTAGCTGTTTTAGCAAAAAAATACAGTGCAAAATACGTTCATTTTGTTTGTTTGATTTTAGCTGGTGTTTCATTTTTAATTTTTCCATTAATAAGTAATAAGTATTTATTTTTTGCAGTAATTATTGGATATGGAATAGGATGGGCAAGCATGATGGGAATTCCCTATTTGTTGGTTGTAAGCCAAATCCCAAAAGAACGATATGGTGTTTATATGGGAATAATTAATATGATGATTGTTATACCTATGATTATTCAAAATTTATCGTTTGGATATATTATGAAGAATTTTTTACACAATGATGCACGTTCAGCAATAACTTTCTCAGGTATTTTTCTTTTAATTGGAGCTGTTTGTACATTATTTATAAAAATAAAAAAACAAACAAATTCGGCAATCGTTTCATAAATATATAAATCAAATAAAAAAATTCAACTTTAAAATTTTAATTTAATTTGAAAAAAATAGATATCATTTGTATTGGCGAAGTATTGATAGATTTTATCGGTCATGAAATTAATACTTCCATTAATAGAACTAAAAATTATCATAGATTTCTTGGTGGATCACCAACAAATGTGGCAGTAAATGCTTCACGATTAGGACTAAAATCTTTATTGGTCGCCACTTGCGGTCAAGATGGTTTGGGCGATTATATTGTTAGAAAACTAAACGCCAACAATGTAATTACTACACAAATCAATAAATTAGAAACTACGCCAACCTCAGTAATTTTTGTTTCAAAATCTACAGAAACTCCAGAATTTATACCTTATAGAGAAGCAGATTGTGAAATATTTGAACATCAACTTTCTGATGAAATTTTAGGAAATGCCAAAATTTTTCATACTACTTGTTTTGCTTTAAGCAAAAATCCAGCAAGACAAACCATCTTAAACAGGGCAAAAAAAGCTAAAGAATTAGGATTACAATTGAGTATAGATTTAAATTTTTCTGAAAGAATATGGAAAGACAGAGAAGAAGCCAAGCAAGTAATTGCAACCTATTTATCAAATGATCCTTTGCTAAAATTGAGCGAAGACGATTGTTATAGATTGTTTGCTGAAGAAAAAACCGAAGATTATATTTTTGACTATTTTCATTCTCTTGGTGCGTCTACAATTTGTTTAACCAAAGGCAAAAAAGGAGTTGTGGTTTCAGATATAAAAGAAGGTTTGTTATTTCAAGAAGCACTTCCAATTGACGAAATTAAAGATGCAACTGGCGCAGGTGATGCCTTTTGGACAGGATTTTTGTATGCTCAATTAAACAAAAAAAATCTTTATGAAAGTATTTCCATTGCACAAAAACTAGCTTCTATAAAATTGCAAAATGTAGGTAGATTGCCAGATAATATTAATATTTTGTCTAAACTTGTATAAAACAATATGCAAAATAAAAATTCTAAAAACATGAATGGCGTAATGCTTAATGCTTATCCAGATAGTATTGGAACTAAATTAAGTGATACAGTATTTATGCTTAAAATGCCAGAATTTAAAGACGTATTTTCATTGTTTTATGTATTGCCAACTTTCTTCAATAGCGATTTAGACAGAGGTTTTTCTATCATTGATTACAATATAAATACCAATTTAGTAGCATTAAAAGATTTAAACGACATTAACGAACTTAATATAAAATTAAAATTTGATATAGTTTTAAATCACCTATCTGTAGCATCGCCACAATTTAAAGATATTCTTGTAAATGGAAAGAAATCAAAATTTAAGGAATTTTTTATCAATTGGAATGAGTTTTGGAAAGATAATGGAACAATAAATGAAAATGAAATAATAGTTCCCAAAAAAGAATTTCTCGATAAATTATTTATGCGAAAATCAGGTTTGCCTGTTTTAAAAGTGCGCTTTCCAGATGGAACTGATCAACCTTATTGGAACACTTTTTATCAGCAAATTACTTACAATAAAATTTCAGAATCTGATTTAAGTGATTTAAAAGAAATTTCAGAAGATCAACGAATTTTTATTTGTAATAAAGTCAATTTTGCAATTGAAAATAATCAAGATTTTGGAACAATAGATTTTGAAAATTGCAGTTCTTTCAAATCAGAAGTTTTGCAAATTTTAGAACAAAAACGTTCTTATCTCGGACAAATGGATGTTAATGCAAAATCACAATTAGTTTGGGAGTTTTATGAAGAAACATTAAAAAAAGTAAGCCATTATGGTGGAAATATTCTCCGTTTAGATGCCTTTGCCTACTTACATAAACAGGTTGGAGAAACTAATTTTTTTAATAAACCAGGCACATGGAATTATCTAGAACGAATTAATCAAATTGCGCAAAAAAATAATCTTTTACTTTTGCCAGAAATTCACGCAGAATATGGACTTCATTTACACGATGAAGTTGCCCAACAAGGATATTATATTTATGATTTTTTCTTGCCAGGTTTAGTTATTCATACCATCGAAAATAAATCAAGTAAAGCATTGTTAACCTGGGCAAATGAAATTATTGCCAAAGGTTATAAAACAATAAATATGTTAGGTTGTCATGATGGAATTCCTGTTTTAGATTTAAAAGGAAAAATTGTTAACGGAATTTATAACAAAGGTTTATTAGAAGACGAAGAAATTGACGCTATAATGAATAAAATTATGGAACGTGGTGGTCGTATAAAAAATTTATATGATGCAGCTGGAAAAAAAGTATCCTATTATCAAGTAAATGCAACTTTTTTTAGCGCTTTGGGTGAAGATGATCAAAAATTACTATTAGCAAGAGCAATACAATTATTTATGCCAGGAATTCCTCAAATATGGTATTTAGATATTTTTGCAGGTAAAAATAATTATGAAGCTGCCGATACTGGTGGAAGCGCTGGACATAAAGAAATTAACCGAACATCATTGTCTTTAGAAGAAATTCAAGATGGTTTAAAAAAAGACGTTGTGAAAAAACAATTAGAATTAATTCGTTTGCGAAATACTTCAAAAGCATTTTTAGGAACCGTAGAAATAAACACTAATCAAACAGATGTAATTGATATTAAATGGCAAAATGATGGTCAAATCGCACATTTAATTGCAAACCTAAATACTTGCAATTTTACAATACATCATACAGAAAATGCGCATACTGAAATTATGAATTTTTAAATTTTTATAAATTTATTTTATTTTAACCACATAGAAACATAGATTTAAACGTTTAAATAAGAGTTTTTTTAGAAATATTTTATTTTTCACATAGCTTTAAATTTATAATGAGCGAAATGTCTAAAAATTAAGTAAAACCTATGTTTCTATGTGGTTAAAAATTGTATTTACAAATATTCTATGAAATCTAAATAGAGCGAAGCGTCTAAATATTAAATAAAACCTATGTTTCTATGTGGTTAAAAATAATATTTACAAATAATCTATGAAATCTAAATTGAGCGAAGCATCTAAACATTAAGTAAAACCTATGTTTCTATGTGGTTAAAAATAATATCAAGATAAAAACTAAACCATAAAAAAGTAAAACAATCTTTTTATAATAAAATAATTTATGAAAAATGCAGCCATAAAACTATCAATGTACTTCAACTATTTTGTGTTTGCAATTTTATTGAATTGTGTTGGAATAGTTATGCTTCAAATGCAATTAAACTTTGATGTTTCCAAAGGTGATGCTTCTATTCTTGAAGGTTTTAAAGATTTACCAATTGCAATTGCTGCATTTATTTTTGCGTCATTTTTACCAAAAATCGGACTCAAAAAATCGATGCTTATTGCCTTGGCTTTGGTAACAATTGTTTGCAGTATTATGCCTTTCGCAGATGCTTTTTGGTATTTTAAATTATTGTTTTTTGTGATTGGTGTTTCCTTTGCATTGATAAAAGTTTCGGTTTTTTCAACTATTGGATTGTTGACAAATAACGAAAAGGAACACAGCAGTTTTATGAATTTTCTTGAAGCAATATTTATGTCTGGCGTTATGCTTGGCGGTTTTGTTTTTAGTTATTTTGTGAATGATGCCGAACCAAAATCACGCGAATGGTTGCAAATTTATTGGATCATTGCTGGATTGTCATTGCTGGCTTTTCTTTTATTATTGTTCTCAAAATTAGACGAAAAAGAAGCCAAAATAGAAAACACATCACTTGATAAAGACTTTAAAGAAATGATTATAATGATTGCAAAACCATTGATAATTGTATTTATTCTTTCCATCTTTTTTTATGTAATGATAGAACAAAGTTTTTCTACTTGGATGCCAACATTTTATAAAGAAATCCTTCGCGCACCAACAAGTTTGGCAATTCAAGCTGGATCCATTCTTGCAGGCGCAACTTTTTTAGGAAGATTACTTTCTGGATTTGTCTTATTACGAATAAAATGGATTCATTTTTTATCCTTTTGTCTGCTTGCAATTGCTGCAATAGTTTTACTAGTTATGCCTTTAACAAAAAATATCTTAATCGAAAATAATGCAACAATGACTTGGCTAAACGCACCGTTTGTTTTGTATTTATTACCAATTATGGGATTGTTTTTAGCGCCAATTTATCCAACATTAAATTCTACTATTTTGTCTTCTTTACCCAAACATATGCACAGTTCAATGTCTGGATTAATTGTAGTGTTTTCTGCGCTTGGCGGAACTACTGGTTCTATAATTACAGGTCATATTTTTGAATCTTTTGATGGAACAACTGCTTTTTATTTCTCCTTAATTCCAATTGCATTAATTTTTAAATTAATTTGGACATTGCATAAAATGAATAAAAAAAATGTCGAAATTCCAACTTAAT
This sequence comes from Flavobacterium sp., assembly GCF_043760115.1. GTDB lineage: Bacteria > Bacteroidota > Bacteroidia > Flavobacteriales > Flavobacteriaceae > Flavobacterium. The sequence continues at coordinate 399 of NZ_JAYUPK010000159.1, read as the reverse complement.
ATTGCTCAAATAATTGGGCAATTGCTACTTCAAGAAGATACAGATAATGACAAGCGAATTACCATTGAAGACAAAGGTTTAAAACGATTTGTATTGCAATCTGATACTAATGAAATTGTAGTTGAAGGCACTTATTTTTTATCCAATTTATTGCAAGAATTAATTCTGGCTCAAGAAAATAATCAAGATTTTATTGAAACAGAAAAAGTTTTTGAACTTCCAGCCAATAGAATTTCAAGAATGATAAAAGAGTATTTCTGGAAAGGATTAACTCGAACTTTAGACGAAGATGGATTGCAGAAATTATTGGTAGATTCAAAATCAAAAACTGAGAAATCAATACTTTATGTTCCTTTTACTGATGATTTTGCTTTAAATTATTACCAAAAATTAGCACCA